>DAIPJX010000285.1:0-2623 GCA_036770065.1 Planctomycetota bacterium | reverse complement strand
AGGTCGTGTTTGGCGTCGGGGGAAACTGGACGTCGCATGATTCGGTGCGCATGAAATTGCAGAAGGCGGCGGGTGCGGAGTTTGTCCGCATGCCGTTTCTCGGCGGATCGCTGGCGGCCAGAGAGGCGGCGGACGGCAATTGCGACGTTGTGTCGCCGCTTGGCCCGGAAATGCTTCCTTATATAGACGATGCGCGGCTTTTGCCGTTGGCGGTGACGGGCGAGCACAGGATTACGCTTTTGCCGGATGTGCCGACGGTCAGGGAGTCGGGATATCCGGAGTTGGAGCATATGCTGTGGGTGGTTGTTTCCGTTCCCAAGGGAACGCCGCAAGCGACCGTCGACTATATCGCGTCCGTGCTTTCGAAAGTGATGCTCAAGCGCGAACTTCAGGACCGGCTGCATTACATGGGCATCACCCCGTTTCTTCGAACGGGAGGGGAGCTGTCCCGTTTTATCGAGGACGAGTACCGGGCTTTCAAAGCGAAGACGGAGGAATGGGGCATTGGGGTGGACCGGTGATGTTCCCCGGTCGTTCCGCGCGGGTGGAATAATCGTGTTGAAAATGTGAAAACCGTTATGTTTCGGTGTTGGTGCAGTGTGCATGATTTTCTGGACAGGAGAAAACGATGAACGAACCAATGCGCAAATGGATGCGAGTAGGCATTGTCAATTTTATGGCCTACCCAACCACTATCAAAGGCGACGGCCCGATTCTTGAAGCGACCCGCGCCATCTGCCGCGACGACTATTTCGACGTGATTGAAGTGACGTGGATCAAGGACGCCGAAGTCAGGAAGCAAGTGCGGAAAATGGTGGAGACGGCCGGCTTGACCCTGGCGTACGGCGCGCAGCCGCGCATGTTGACGACCGCTTCCAATATCAACGATCTCGACGAAGCCAAGCGCAAAACCGCGCTCGCCTCCCTTAAGGAAGGCATTGACGAGGCGTATGAATTGGGCGCCGCCGGCTATGCGTTCCTGTCGGGCAAGTACGAGGACGCGACCAGGGACAAATCGTATGCCGCGCTTGTCGATTCCACGACGCAGTTGTGCGAATACGCCGCTTCCAAGGGCGATATGCCGGTTTTGCTTGAAGTGTTCGACTACGATTTCGACAAGAAGTCGATCATTGGCCCGGCTCCGCTGGCGCGCAAATTCGCCGATGAAATCAAGATGAAATGCCATAATTTCGGTTTGATGGTCGATTTGTCGCACATTGTCCAGATTCACGAAACGCTTCGCGAGAACCTTCTCCCGATAGCTCCCTATATTCGCCACGCCCACGTCGCCAATGCCGTCATGAAGGCGGGCGCGGAAGCGGTCGGCGACATGCACCCGCGTTTTGGTTTCGCCAATTCCGAAATCGCCGTGGACGAAGTGGTGGAGTTCCTCCGGATACTGATGGAAATCGGGTATTTGAATACCAAGAATCCGCCCATTGTTTCGTTTGAAGTCAAGCCGTGGGGCGATGAGGAACCGGAACTCGTTATCGCCAACGCGAAACGCGTCCTCAATGAGGCGTGGGCGAGATTGTAGAGAAAGCGTTCCGGGTATTCCGTTCGTACGTTTTTTTTTCAAGGAAGGGATGTCATGAAGATTGTTGTTCTCGATGGCTACACGCTCAACCCCGGCGATATCACCTGGGACGGTTTCAAGAAATTGGGCGAGTTGGTGTGCTATGATCGCACGCCGGCGGACAAGATTCTCGAACGTATCGCCGACGCCGACGTCGTTATCACCAACAAAACGCCCATTACCCGCGCCACTATCGAAGCCAAGCCGAACCTGAAGTATGTCGGCGTTCTCGCCACCGGCTATAATGTCGTCGATGTCGCCGCCGCCAGGGAAAAGGGCATTCCCGTAACCAATATTCCGACCTACGGCACTACCGCTGTCGCGCAGTACGTTTTTGCGTTGCTTCTGGAAATTTGCCACCATGTCGGCCACCACGCCGAGACGGTCAAGACGGGCCGCTGGGCCAAGTCGGAGGATTTCTGCTATTGGGACTACCCGCTTATCGAGTTGGCGAACAAAACCATCGGCATTGTCGGTTTTGGCCGCATCGGCCAGAACACGGCGAAAATCGCCGTCGCCTTCGGCATGAAAGTTCTGGCGTTTGACGAACACGTCAACAAGGAACTCGAAACCGCCGACATCAAGTACGCCAGTCTCGACGACGTTCTCGCCAAGTCGGACGTGATCAGTCTCCACGTGCCGCTGTTCGATTCCACCAACGGCATGATCAACAAGGATTCCATCGCCAAGATGAAGGACGGCGTCATTATCATCAACACCTCGCGCGGTCCTCTGGTCAAGGACGCCGACATGGTCGCCGCGCTCAAGAGCGGCAAGGTTTACGCCTACGGCACCGACGTTGTTTCGGTCGAGCCGATTCCGGCCGACAACCCGCTGCCCGCGGTCGAGAACGCCATCGTCACCCCGCACATCGCCTGGGCTCCCAAGGCCGCGCGCGAACGCTTGATGAATATCGCCGTCGACAACCTCGCCGCTTTCGTCAAGGGCCAGCCGATCAATGTGGTCAATAAATAATTGCGGCATAAATGAAAATTGGCTATAGTGCATGGACGGGGAGCGGTTGCTCCCCGTTTTTCAATAGAGCGT
>DAIPJX010000284.1:0-2655 GCA_036770065.1 Planctomycetota bacterium | reverse complement strand
TGCCGTCGGCGTTACCGTCGACGCGGTGGGCTCTTACCCCACCCTTTCACCCTTACCGGGACGAGCCCGGCGGTTTGCTTTCTGTTGCCTGCCCCTGGAGTCGCCTCCGGCGGGCGTTACCCGCATTCCTGCCTTGTGGTGGCCGGACTTTCCTCCGGGATTGCTCCCGGCAGCCATCTTGACCCGCCCCGCGAAAGAACGACGCAATTATCCATATGGCGGCGGCGAAGGCAACAGGCATTTTCACAGGGCGATTTCGATTGTCATTCCGTCGTAGGCAGGCAGCATGTTGTCGGAGCAGGCGGCGATCCATTCCTTGTGGCTGAGGTAGTGCGTGAGGTGGGTTAGTATGGTTTGCCGGGGGGCAATTCGGTTGTGCATCCGTATTGCGTCCCTGATGGTGAGGTGTGTCCGGTGGATGCGGCGGCGGACGCAACTGATCACCATGGTGCCGAGGTTTTCCAGAAGCGGCACGGCGCTGTCCGGCAGGCTCGAAATATCGGTCATATAGGCGAGATCGCCGATACGGTAGCCGAGAATCGGCAGTTTTCCGTGGAGGATTGGAATCGGCGTAATCGTCATGCCTCCGGCGACAAACGGTTTGTCCACCGGGAACAATGCCACGTCGGGCAGTCCGCCGCCTATTTGCACTGCGTTCCAGATATAGTCGAATCGGCGGCGTATCGAATCCAGCGTGTCCCGCGCGGAAAAAACCGGCAGTGTCTTTTTTTTGAAAAGCGAATACGCGCGGATATCGTCAAAACCGAAAACATGGTCGGCGTGCCCGTGGGTCAGGAGAACGGCGTTCAGGTGCATGATGTTCGCGCGGAGCGCCTGGCTGCGGAAATCGGGGCCGGTGTCGATGACGAGATTGTATTTGCCGTGCGTGACCAGTGCGCTCGAGCGGAAGCGCGTGTCGTGCGGGTCGGTGGAGCGGCACACCGGGCAATCGCAGCCGGCGACCGGAACGCCTGTCGATGTACCGGTGCCGAGAAAATTGAAACGTGCGGTTTTTTTCCCATGCGCCATGGTGCGTACCCGCCGTGTCGGCAAAAAATACGCCTGTCCGAAGACAGGCGCGGAGTTTTCCAAAAACCGCCTTTGCCGCAAGCATATCACATGCCGAGCAGCTTGGCAACATTGTTGGCGTTCATGTTGCCGGACTGAATTTTGCGAAGCGCCGCCTGTTCCAGGAGTTTGCTGGTAATGAACTGGGTCATTGCTTCCGCCATATCGGCGTCGCGTATGCTGGATTCGGTCGCGGTGGTGTTCTCGATTGCGACCATCAGGTTGTTCGCGTTCGTATCCAGCGTGTTGGCTTGATACGCGCCAATATTGGCCCGTCCCGCCGAAACATCCGAAATCGCCTGGTCGATGATGCGCATGGCGAGTTCGGGGTTGTTGGCGAGCGATGCCGCGCCGCCGCCGTACAGGTCGTTCAGGCTATACGTTTCGCCTTCGTACTCCACCTGCCCAAGCACGGCCGGATTGTAATTGCCCAAGGATATGGTTTCGCGATTTTGTCCGCCCGATCCTTCGCCCAACTGGAGCTGCATGCCGCCTCGAATGTTATCGACGCTGGCGGCCGCCGACTGGTTGGCGTTGATCAGGTCGTCCTGTTCGTAGCCGGTTTGGCCGATGACGTTTTCGTTCAGGCCGATTTGGGCGGTTGCGTTGCCGCCGGCGATATTGGCGGTAAGGCCGTTCGTCGCGACGTTGGAGCCGTTGACGGTAAGGGTCGCGTTCTGTCCTTGATCGGCGACGGTCCTGCCTTCCTGAGCGAAAGCGGATCCGGTGAACTGGCTGACGCGGACGGTTTGGTCGGCGCCGTATTCGGCGGAGGCGAGGCGGATCATGGTTGCGCCGCTGCCCTGATCGCGGACCGCGTATGCATTGACTCCGGTGGAGCCGGCGTATTCATTGATATGCTTCGCCATATCCTCGACGCTGGTTCCGGCGGCGAAGGAGAAGTGCCGCGAGCCGAGATTGCCTGCGATGGAGAATTCCTGCGCGGTGGCGGTGGAGGGGTTGGCGAAATCGGCCTCCAGCGTGGCGCGTTCGGCCTGATTGGCGGCGCCGCCGGCATAGCTGAGGTTGATCTGATTGGTTGCCGAACCGGCGAGGTTGGATATGGAAATATTCGCGTCGTTCAGCATGCCGCTGGTGTTTGTGGTGTCGTAGGTGAAGTCCCGTGCGCCGTTCAGCAGATTTTGCCCGGCATAGTTGGTGGTGGAGACGACACGGTTGATGGTGCTCAGGGCGGAGTTGAGTTCCATTTGATCCGCCTGGGTCTGGATGCCGGAGGTTACGCCGGTATTGAGCGCATGGATTGCCAGACCGCGCATTTTGGTGAGCATTGACGAGACGCCGCCCAGCCCGCCTTCGGCGATGGACATGACGTTGTTCGTCTCTTGCGTATTGCGAAGCGCCCGATCGTAGCCGCCGATTTGCGAACGAAGCATTTCGGAAATGAGGAGGCCGGCCGGATCGTCCTTGCCTTTGTTAATGCGAAGGCCCGACGATAATTTTTCCATCGCCGAGTTCCGCTGGGTCACGGCCTTGTTCATTTGATTGCGCGAGTTAAGCGCGGATGCATTGTTGTTGATGGTGAGTGCCATGATGCAACCCTCCATGAGTTTGTAATGCCGGCCATCC
>DAIPJX010000283.1:0-2667 GCA_036770065.1 Planctomycetota bacterium | reverse complement strand
TCTCTGACATTTTTTTGTAGAATAAAAATGTCAAGGCTTTATACTGACGGCATTGAGAGGGAAGCCGGTATACATGGAGATTCTGTCCATTGCAAAAGATCACCTTACATTGTATCGCGGGCCCGCTCAAGGAACATGAGTTTGTTTTGGACGGCGGACCGGTTTTCATTTTCGGGCGGTACGCCAAAGCTACGTTTACTCTTTTGGGCGATCCGGCCGCGAGCCATCTGCATTTCCTTATTGACATTTCAAACAGCGCCATTCGCGTTCTGGATCTCGGTTCCACCAACGGCCTGATAATCAACGACAAACACATGGGCGGCAAACAGGGTGAGCCGTTTACCGATTTTGTGGTGATAGAATCGGGCGACACCATTTTGGCCGGTTCTTGTCTTTTCCGGGTTTCGGTTGAGGAAGAATCCACCGTTTCCTACTTGTCGAGACTGGCCGAGCATCCGCATTCGTCGCCAGGCGGCCGTTCGGGGCGGTTCAACACCATTTCCCTGCCGAAGAGCGATGCGAAGCGGTCGGGAAACGACGATACGACGAACCGGAACATGTCCACCGTCATTATGGAACCGCCGGAGAACGCGGAAAAACGTCCGCCCGAGGTCGAAGGCTATACCATGCTTGAGCAGATCGGCGGCGGCGGCAAGGGGGTGGTGTACCGGGCCATCAAGAACGACACGGGCGCGACGGTGGCGATCAAGATGATGGTGTTCAACCCGAACAAGTCGAAGAAGAAACGCACGCTTGAAACATTCCGTCGTGAAATCAGCATAACCAAACAGCTTGAACACCCGAACATAATCCGTTCTCTCGGCGATGGGATAAGCCAGGGGCAGCCGTTTCTTGCGCTTGAGTATGTCGAGGGGGGGACGCTTGACGAATTGATTCGCAATTCGTCGAATTTCCGGTTGGAACTTGCGGATGCGATTCCGTTGTTTATTCAGTTGCTGGAAGCGGTGGCGTATATGCATGAGCATCATCTTGTCCATCGCGACATAAAGCCGAAGAACATTCTTCTGGATGTGCGCCGCGGCGGCAGTCTGGCGGTCAAGCTGTCCGACATGGGGCTGACCTGCCGGTTTTCGAACAACGAATCGGACGATTTTTTGCCGATCATTTGCGAAGGCGGCACACCCGCCTACATGCCTCCGGAACAGTTGACTGATTTGACTCGCGCCATTCCGCAATCCGACGTATTTTCGGCTGCGGCCACGTTGTATCAAATGCTCACCGGTTCTCTTTTATATGATTTCAAGGACAAGGAACACCACGAAATCATTATTGAGGGGAAGTTTACCCCTATCCTGCAATTGCGTCCCGATTTGCCCGGCGCATTGGTGAAAGTGATCGCCACTGGCTTGGCGTACAAGCCGGAGGAACGGTATGCCAATGCCCAGGAGATGCTTGACGCGTTGAAATCCGCGCTTATTTGAACCAACACCGGTCATTATGGTTTACGGCGGCGGCATGGTGCCTTCGTCAGTATTGGTACGGGGTTCTCGGGAGAAAACTGGAGATTGCTATGAAGAAGTCGCTCGCATTGTTTGTTGCGTTGACATTGTTGTGCTCGACGCTGGTTGCGGTGGACTGGCCGGTCAAGAACATTAATATGACCGTTCCTTATAACGCGGGCGGAACCACCGATTTGACCGGTCGCGGCCTTGCCGCTGGCATGTCGAAAGAACTTGGCGTCACGGTCAATGTCATCAATACTCCCGGCGCCGGCGGCAGCGCGGGCAGCCTGAATGTGCAAAACGCCCGTCTGGACGGTTATTCCATTCTTGCCAACGGCCTGCTTGCCTTTGTGACGATGCCGATCAACGGGTATACCGACAAGACGTTCCGCGAGTGGGACATTTGGCTTGCGACGTTTGCGCCGAACGCGTTTATTGTTCCGAAGGATTCGCCGTACAACACGATTACGGATTTGGTCGAGGCGATCAGGGCGAATCCGGGTCAGATTACGGCGGGTACGGCGGGGATTGGCACGGGCGGTCATTTTGGCGCGGAGGTTCTTCGCGCGGTTGCCGGCGCGGATTACAAGCACATTACGTATCCGGGCGGCGCGGCGGCGGTAACGGCGACGTTGTCGGGCGAGGTTGATTTTTGCCCGCAGCTTTTGGCCGAGTACAAGGATTTGATTCTTGCGGGCGAGGTGAAGGTTTTGGCGTCGTTGGCCGAGGACGACATTGACATTGGGGGTGGGATTGTCATCCCCAGCATCAAGAAGACCTATCCTGAAGCGCAGGAATATTTGCCGATGGGCGAAGTCACGGGGATTCTTGTTCCGAAGGGGTTGGACGAGTCCATTCTCGCGAAGTATGACGCGGCGTTTGATTTTGCCGTCAAGCAGCAGGATTTTCTGGATTTTTGCGCGGTGAGGAGTTTTGTCGTCAATCCGATGGGTCGCGAGGAATCGCAGAAGTTCCTTGAATCGTTCGGTTCGCGCGCCTGTTATATTTTGTGGGATGCGGGTGCGGCGGCGGAGGATCCGTCCAAGTTTGGTTTCACCCGATAGTTTGGTTGTACAGAGACGCGAATCGGCGTGCATATAACGTGGCGATCGCGAAAAAACCGGTCCAGCGGAAAGCGGGTTATTACCGCAATTAACAATGAACAATGAATAATGAACAATGCTGGAAAATTCTTACATTATCA
>DAIPJX010000076.1:0-9792 GCA_036770065.1 Planctomycetota bacterium | reverse complement strand
GTGTTGTGTATCCGAAATAAGTTGAACATGCGGTCTATTCGGATAGGCTCTTATTGAGCGAACGGTAGTGAGCGGGTTTTTACTGTAATTCTTCCATCACGGTTAATTATCGGTTGCTGTGCGGTATGGATTTGTCTTCTTCCATAAACTTCACCGTGCCGTTGTCGCCGTTGACATGGTAGCCGCGCAGATTGGCTCCGGACTGTCGGGGCATGCTGAAAACATAGCTTCGTTTGACGATGACCGTGGGACGGCGGGAAAGAAACTGCATCTTGTTTTCGGTTTTTGCCGCTTCCAGCGCAATGTCGTATGCCTGGCTCGGGGTTATTTTGAATGTCTCGACCCGCTTGGCGTATTCTTCGCTGCCGGGGAACACATTGGCCGGCGGACGTTTCAGCGGGTTTCCGCATCCGCCGATCATGGCCAGCCCCAAAAGCAGAAAAACGCCAATCCGGAATTTTTGCAAACACAAACGCATGCTCGTCGTCTCCCTGTCGCTTATAGGCACCTAACGCACGAATCAGCCAATTCTATACGGCGAAGGTTGCCTATGCAATAACAAAACAACCGGCTTTCGCCCGGAAAGCCGGTCATGAAAAAACGTGGCCGGATGTTACAAGTTCGCCAGCGCCGCCATAATGTCCGCCGTTACCGCTTCGATTTTCTGCGTGCCGTCGATGTCGATAAACGCGGGTTTTTTGTCCTTCGCCGCCATGGTTTTGTAAAATTCAGACAGGACGGCCGTCATTTTATGGTATTCTTCCAGCCGTTTCCTGACCGTGTGCTCTATATCGTCCTCGCGCTGGATGAGCGGGTCGCCGGTGACATCGTCCTTGCCCTCGATTTTCGGGGGATTGTGGGTAATGTGATACGTGCGCCCCGACGCAAGATGAATGCGCCGCCCCGACATTCGATCGATAATCGAATCGTCCGGCACCACAATTTCAATAATTCCGTCCAGAACGATGCCCGCGGCCTGCACCGCCTCCGCCTGCGTCAGCGTGCGGGGAAAGCCGTCGAACAAAAAACCGTTGACGCAGTCGGGCTGGGCAATCCGTTCCTTGACCAGGGTGATGATTACTTCGTCGGAAACCAGATGGCCGTGATCCACGACCGATTTCGCCTGTACGCCCAGATCGGTTTTTGCCCGAATGGCGGCCCGGAGCATGTCGCCCGTCGATATTTGAGGAATGGCGAATTTCTCGCAAATAAACTTCGCCTGTGTTCCCTTGCCTGCTCCCGGGGGGCCGAGTAGGATGAGTTTCATACGGTTTTCTCCTGTGCTCCGCAATGAATGCGGCAGTTACTATACTCCGAGAGGGAGAATGAGGCAAGAAAAAGTATGCCGCAAAAAAAAGGCGGCCGGAAGATCGGCCGCCTTTCGACGTTTCCGTATGCGTGTGCGATTCCGGCGACCGCTCAGTTGCCGCGCACGCGGGCGCGCTGGAGATAGCGGCCTGTGCGCCACACCAGATCGTACGCTTCCGAACGGGCCGAACCGCCGACGATATTTTTCAAATCCTGCTGGGTGCGGATGTCCTGGCCATTGATGTTCAGAAGCAGGCTTCCGCCAACAATACCCAGTTGGTTTGCCGGGCTGCCGCGCTCGACCGAAGTGACCAGAACGCCGGTCGCCTCCGGCTCGTAGCCCAATTCGTCGATAATTTCCGGCGTCAGATCGGCAATGCCGATACCAAGGTTTTGCAGGAATTTGTCGCTTCTGCCTTCAATCGCCACTTCGGGCGGAAGCGCGACAAGCGTGACCATCATCAATTCGTTTTTGCCTTCGCGCACCACTTCCACCTCGACCGGTTCGTTCGTGGGAGTGATGGTGACGAGGTTTTTGAACTGCTGATCGTCGGCGATTTCGCGCTTGCCCCAGCGGACGACGACATCACCCCGAAGCAGGCCGGCTGCTTCGGCGGGGCTTCCCTTGGTGACCGAACCGATAAGCGCGCCCCGGGGCGAAGCCAGGCCGAAAGCATGTGCAAGCTCTTGCGTCAAGGTTTGCGTTTCAATGCCCAGGTAGGACACGGTGACCTGTTTGTGGGCTATCAGGCTTGTCATTATGTTTTTCGCCATATTGGAGGGAATTGCGAAGCCGATGCCGTTGTTCCCGCCGGAAGGGGAAAAAATCATGCTGTTGATCCCGATCAGTTCGCCGTGCAAATTGACCAGCGCTCCGCCCGAATTACCCGGATTGATGGGTGCGTCCGTCTGGATGAAGTCCTCGACCTCGACCAGTCCCATGCCGGAACGGCCGCGCGCGGAAATAATCCCGGACGTCACCGTCGAGTCGAAGCCGAACGGGTTGCCGACCGCCAGCACCCATTCGCCCACTTCCACCGCGTCGGAGTCTCCCATGACGGCGGCGGTCAGATCGTCGGCTGCGATCTTGACGACCGCGACGTCGGAGGCGGGATCGGTACCGATAAGCTCCGCCGTATATTCGCGCCCGTCAAGCAGTTGAACGCGGATGGCGTCGGCCTGGCCGACCACGTGGTTGTTGGTCAGGATATAGCCGTCGGCGTCGATGATAACGCCCGAGCCGAGTTCCGTTTTGGTTTGGCTGCGCGTTTCGGGGAGAAGGCGGCCGGGAAATCGGGGGCCGAACATTTGCGAGAAAAAGTCGGACGCGTCATTGAACCCGGTGACGGAAACGCGGCGCTCCACCTTGATGTTGACGACGGCGGGCCGGATCATTTTCGAAACGGCGATAAAGGCGCGGGAAACGACGCCCATTTGATCGATCGCCGCCTTTTCCGCGTCCGACAGGCGGACCTCGGCGGAACGGGCCGGAGCGGGCAACCAGAAAAGAGCGGCAAGGGCGAGGCAGACCGCCATTGCCATGGCGCGTATGGGACGGGATTGGGTCATATGCGTTCTCCACAAATAGGCTGTCGTCAAAAAGTCGCTGCTGTTCATAATGTCGAATGCGGCGAAAATTTCAATATATAATTCCTCGTATGCGCCGCCCGCTTCAGGCTTTTCCCGTCTTTTCGACGCTGAATGGGGAAAAAAAAATCCCCAGCCTCTTGATTTTCAACTTTAATCGGAATATTATGCAATCTATCGTTCTTTTTTCCGGTTTTTATGGAAAACGGAGTTTTCGGAGGGGACGGATCGTCAAAGGGACTCGGGATCGGGAGCCGGACCGTTGGGGAACGGGCCGCTCCACAGTGGCGGGATATGCGGAGCAATACGCGGTCGCGTATCCCGAAGACTGGGGGGGTAATCTGATGCAAAAGAAACACTCGCGCGTGCGTACGCTGCTCCTGGCTGCGTCGGGCGCGGCGTTGTTGTGCGCCATGCCGGCGGTTGCCGCCGCGGAATCCGAAGCGTTGCCCTCCAGAGGCAGGGCGGCGGCGTTGTTGACCGCCCTGTTTTACCATGACTCGCCTGTGGGCGCGGATGCGCGCGCCGCCCTGGCCGCTTCGGGAAGACCGAGCGGATCCATTTCCTCTATCACTCCCAGGCAGGCGATGAACGCTGCCGAACGGGCCAAAGTGTTCGAGTTTGCCAATTCGCTTGTGTATGAGGGGGGATTTTTTCCCAAGGAAATCTATCAACTCCTGGGTATCGAGAACGCCACGACGGCCCGCATAGCCAGAATGACCCGCCAGCTCGACCAGGCAAGCGTCCGTACGCCGTCGCCGTGGGAAGTGGCTGGCAGGGTGGGGCGTTCGGGCATGACCGGTTCGTCCGATCACTGGGCCATGGCTCCGGGGGCGGACGGGGAATACGGCCTGTCCACGCCGGGGACATTGGCGTATTTGCCGGCGTTGGCGATTGTGTATGCGGCGTATCCGGGAGACGGACAGGAAGCGGCGGCGCAACTGGCCATTCTCAAGGACGACGACATGCGGGCGGCTCCGGTGGCGCGGGCGGCGTTGTCCCTTTTGATGCGCGTACTGGTGTCGGACCGCCACGACAAGGACGCGTGGCTGCGGGAGGCCGCCGCCGACAGCATGGATACGGATACGGAACATGACTTGCGTTCGCTTCGGGCCAAGGACTGGCGCTATCTGCGCGGCGAAGAATGCGCGATGGGCAGGTTGGAGCGGGCTGTATATTTATGGTATAAGGGGGATGGTTTTACTGAAGTCATGCGGGAAGGCGGAAACCGGTTGCGCTCGCGCGAAAGTCTCGCCTATCTTGCGGCGTTGTCCGCCGCGACGTATGGCATAGAGAGCCTGCCGAAACAGGTTATCGCCGTCGGCGTCAATGATCGGCAATTGCTTGAATTGATCAACGATCTTCACGATCTGGCGACCAGTGAAGCCGTGCTCCGAGTTGAACCGGAATCGGAATAGCGCGGCAACGTCCGCGAAACACACAAACCCCGGACGTAGTGTCCGGGGTTTGTGTGTTTTTGGACGCAACTGTAATATTATGGCGCCGTTATAACAAGAACAGCAACCACTGACTAGCGACGGGGCGGGGGAAGCGCCAGCATCCGCTTTCTGCCGCCGCCGGATTTCCGGGCTGTCGATTCGCCATTGTAACGCTCCGCGCCGTTCGCCGGCGCGGAACCTCCGTTCACCATCGACACCAGGCGCAATACAACCTCATTCAACTTGGCCGCATCCTCCAAAAGATTCGTCGACGCGCCGGCCGCTTCTTCCGCATTGGCCGCGTTCTGCTGCGTCACCTTGTCCATCTGCGCAACCGCCGTGTTCACCTGATCGACTCCCTGCGCCTGTTCATGCGTTGCGGACGCAATGTTGGTTATCAGCTTGCCCACTTCTTGCGTGCCGCCCTCGATCTTCACAAACGCGTCCGTCAACTTTGCAACATACTCCGAACCGGCGCGAACACGCTGCACCGTGCCTTCAATCAACTCCGAAGTATCCTTGGCAGCCTGAGCCGAACGTTGCGCCAGGTTGCGGACTTCATCGGCGACAACCGCAAAACCCTTGCCCGCCTCGCCCGCGCGGGCAGCTTCAACCGCGGCGTTCAGCGCAAGCAGATTGGTCTGGAAGGCGATTTCCTGAATCGTCGCGATAATCTGGCCGATCTGTTCGGCGGAATCGCTGATCTCGGACATGGCCGTGGAGACCGATTTCACAACATCGCCGCCTTCGTTCACCAATGTGACGGTATTTTTGGTGGTATCCGTGGTCCTCGTGGCATTGTCCGCGTTTTGGCGGGTCATTGACGCCATTTGCTCCAGCGCGGACGACGTCTCTTCCAGGCTGGCCGCCTGTTCGGTCGATCCTTCCGAAAGCGAAGAGGAGGTGACCGCCATTTGCGATGCCGTATTTTCAACACTCGTCGAGTTCTCGGACAGGTCGGTGATGACCTGCGCCAACGAGCGGGACAAACGGGTAATCACAAACCATGCCATAATGATGCCAGCCAGGAGGCCAACGGTCGGGACCACTATCAACATGATGGAAATCGTCTTGTATGCGCTTTCCGCCGCCTCGGAGGCGGCGGAGAAGAATCCCTGTTGCTTCGCGACGATATCGTTAAAAATGACGGTTTCCTTCTCGCGCAACGGATTGCACTCGGTGCTGATGAGCACGCTGGCTTGGCCATTTGTGTTCTGGAGCGAAAGGTTGATAATGTTGGTGGCGACCACCTTGTGCCTTTCCCAGAGATCCAGCAACGTTTTCCATTCCGGTTTCGACGTGGCTTCCTTGCTGGCGACTTTCAGTAGCCTGTCCACTTCCTGAACGTCGTCAAGCAGCTCCTTCTGAATGGCGCGCATCTGGTCGACGTCGCGCGAAAGGGCTATTTCCCGAACGGCGGTGGGAACGCCCAGCATCAATGTACTGATGTCCTGAATGCCTGTGCCGTTGAACACGGTACGGAACAGGCGTTCCTCTTCCTTGCGCAACGGATTGCATTCGGCGGAAACCAAACGGTTCGCTTTGACGTTTGTATTTTGCAACGTCAGATCGATAATGCGGTTCGCGACGGTTTTGTGCGCTTCCCAAGTCGCCGTCAGTTCGTCCCATTCCTGCTTAAGGCGCGTCACCTTGGCGACTTCCTGGACTTTTGCATCCGCGCTGGCAACGAGATTTGCGACATGCGCCTGAAGTTCACGCTGCTTTTGTTCATTGGTGGTTAACACGATTTCGCGGATGTTGGTTGCCGTATCCAGCATCAAAACATTTGCTTCTTCAATCCCCGTCAATCTTCGGGCGCTTGTGTCAATTTCGTCCGCGGATTGCTTGATGGTGTACATGGCATACCAGCCAATACCGCTGATGATAATGCCAATAGCGACCAATATCGCAACAACTATTGCGAATTGCGTTTTAATAGATGCCTTCATCCCCATTAACCTCCTTAAAAATTCGGGTGAACGTACTGTTCACACGATGTTCTGTACACGATAAGTACGCTTTCTTTTCCCTCGTTTTTCTCTGTGTTACATGCTATTTAAAGTGTCTGAATGGTATAAAAAATGCGATATTACGATTGACTTTGATGTCTACAATTCGTAGTATTTCCTTTGTCTTGTTCATGCTCGATGTAATTGCTCCTGTTGTGCGTGTTTTTTCGTTTTATCTGTGTGTATTTGCACCTCACGGTAAAAAATAATCACTGTTGCCTCATACCAAGTATATGGTTAGACAATTGCGATGCATTTGTCAAGGGGTTTTCACTGATATGTCAAGAAATTTTGTTGCATATTAAGCGTATCCATATATAACAACAGAGATTATATGATTATAGTCATTGCAGGGAATATTTTGTCGTCATCTGGCGGGACTGGCGGTTATGCTCAGGCCTCAACCCAATGCTGCGCGCGTCAACTGTTTTCTCGGAAAAGGATGATTTGTATCACTTTCATATGTATCTTCATCGGCAACTCTCATCCGCGCTTGGGCTGGGTAACAAAGGTTTCGACGGCATTCCGGTTTTCCTGTATGGCGTTGTAATGATTCATGGTCTTGCGGATGCGATGGGATGTTGGAGCGGGGTTGATTCTATGGTTGCGCTGGGTGCATGATTGGATATAATTGTTTTGCCGAAATTCACCTGCCCGTATAATTGGATGGGTAGGTGTCTGTGTTTTTGTGGTTGAATGGACGCTGTTCCGTATTTTTTCGAGGTGGAGAAAACGGTTGGTGAATGTGAGCGAAAAAGCGACTCCGGATAACAACCCCAATGCGTCGGCGCGGCAAAAACCGGCGGTGGATGTGGCGCCGCCCGTTTCCGAGTCGGCGCAACCGGTTGCGGCTCCTGTTGTCAAGGCGCAAGCGCAACCCGTGGCGGCGGGCAACAAGAACGTTCCGGCCAAAGCGGCGGGGAAGAACGCCGTGGCGCCAAAGCCGGAATTTGTTCGAACGGACGCAATGCCTTCGCCGATAGGCATGATGCCGTTTCCGCGCAGGCGGGGTAGCTTTTGGCGATATTTTTTCTTTATTCTCTTTGTTGTTGCGCCGACGGGTATCGCTTCCTTGTATTATGCCAGGATGGCGTCTCCCATGTATGTATCCGAGTCGCATATGGCGTTTATCAGAAGCGATAATCCATTGACGATGGGGGGGGATTTTCTTTCCTCGCTGATCAAGGGCGCGACGCCATCGGCACAAGACGTCATGATTGTGCAGGCGTACCTTAAATCGGTTGAAGTATTGCGCGATGTCGAGGCCAATGTTGATTTTGTCGGGCATTATTCAAATCCATCCGTCGATTTTGTTTCGCGTCTGAAACCGAACCCGGTTCTTGAAGACAAGCTGAAATATTGGCAAAAAATAACCAAAGTCAAATTCGACATGGAGACGGGGCTTCTCATCATGTCGGTGCGGGCGTTTGATCCTGAAATGGCGCTTGCGATAGCGAATCTCCTGTCGGTTAAATGCGAGGATCTGGTGAATTCGGTCAACACGCGGATTCAGGAAGATTCGATGCAACGCTCGATTGACGAGGTTGCGGAGGCGGAGCGGAAGGTCTTTCAGCTTGATGATCAAATAGAACGGTACAGAACCGAAAATCAAATGCTGAATATTGAATCCGTTTCGGCCATGCGGATGGCGATTATTACCGATCTTGAGGGCGAGGTTGCAAAGCGCAAGGCGCAGCTTGCCGCCAGGTTGAATTTTCTTTCCGGCGACAGCGCGGAAATTCGCATGTTGAAAGCGGAGCTTGATTCGCTTTCCGGCCAACTGGAGGCGGAGCGGCAGAAAGTCGTCGATGCGGAAAAGAACTCCGCCAGCATTGTGATGGTGGCGGCGGGCTATGAAAAGTTGATGCGGAGCAAGCTTTTCGCCGAAAAGCAATATGAACTGGCGCTGACCAACCTCGAGACGGCGCGAGTGACGGCGGCGACAAAGGTGAGTTATGTCATTCCGGTTGTGCGGCCGGTTTTGCCCGACAGTTCGACGTATCCGGACGTGCCGTTGTCGATACTGGCGTTTTTTGGCGCGAATATTATAGCGTACGGTTTTATCGCGATGGTGTTTTCGGCGATACGGGATCGGATGTAATACGGATCCGGCCGATACCGGGGCGCACTTGCGATATCGGTGGGGATTGCGATGCAACAACGGACTTTTTGGGCGCTTGTGATACGGCAGTTGCATATTGCGCAAGGGAGGAACCAGTCGTTTCTCCCGTTTTTCGGCATTCTGCAGGGCGTCATTAATCCTTTGATTGTCATGACGGTTTTCAGGACGTTGAATACGGATTTTACGATATATAGCCCCAGGGTATTTTTGCATCTTTTGGTTGGGGTGGTCATGTGCCGGATTTTTATGCGGACGGCAATGGATTGCCTGAACCTGAAAAAGCCGACCGACATAGCCGTGAACGCAAACGGAGGAACGCCGCTTTTGATGTTTTTGGCGGCGGGAATTGTGAATTTTTATCTGTTTATGGTGTTTTTTATAATATTATGTTCGCTGTATCATTACTTTTGGTATCCAATCGTTATAGCGGACTGGCGCAATATTTTGTACGGCGCGTTGTTATTGATGTTTCTCGGTCTTGGCGTAGGCATGGTGTTGAACGCGGTTATAGGGCATTACCCTTTTTTGGGAACTCCATTCAGGCTGGTGCTTGGCATGCTGTTTTTGGTGTCCGGCGTTATTTTCGATCCCGCCAACGCGGCTGCGAAGTTCCGGGTTATTTTGGAATGGAATCCGGTGACGATAGGTATGCAGATAGTGCGCACCGGTTTCGGGATGGCGACAAATTCATCTTTTCTGAATGTCGGATATATGATGGCGGTCGTGGTGGCGGCCTTGTCGTGCGGTCTATTTCTTGGCCGAAGGATTTGGAGGCCGGATAGCGTATGATTTTTCTTGACGACATATGGGTCGCGAGCGGCGAGAAGAAAAAGCGCGGCGAGTTTATGTTGCGCGGCGTTACATGCAAGGTTGAGGATAACGAGCATTTCGTCATCCTGGCGCCGCACTCTCCTTCGCGCGCTTCGCTCTTGCGCCTTTTCTGTGGAGAGATTGCCGCGGATCGCGGTCGCGTTGTACAGGAAGGGACGGTGTCGTGGCCGTTGAATTGGGTTCAGGTTTCCAAACCCAATATGACAGGATACGAAAATATTGCCTTTATGTGCCGTGTTCATAATGTCAATACGCGTGACGCGGTCGAATTTGTACGGTATTATTCGGGGCTGGGCGATATGCTGGGAACGCTGTTTTCCCGGTGGCCGCCAGAATGCAAACTGCGCTTTTCTTATATCACGGCATTGGCTATGCCGTTTGATCATTATATTTTTGTGGACAAGCTGGCGATACCGGGTATTGGGAAGCGCTTCAAGGCGAGGGATTTCCAACTGTTGGAGAGCCGCAAACAGGGCGCATCGTTCATAGTCGTTTC
>DAIPJX010000075.1:0-9819 GCA_036770065.1 Planctomycetota bacterium | reverse complement strand
ATATCGGCGGCCGGATTTTTTTCCAATAAAAGTTGAAAAAACGACGCGATTCCGCAAATCGTCACCGTGGCAGCCTGGCTTCTTCTTCCATCCAGGCGCGCCAACACTCGGGATCATCGGACAGGCAAGAACCGGAAAACAACCGCAATTGATCGGCGACGGCGGCACGGGCAAGCGGGCCGGCCCGATCGGAAAGGATAATTTCCAGAAGCGTCGGCACCGCCCGTTCTTCCGGCAGTTCGCCTATATTTCCCGCGATATGCCAAACGGCATCCGTATCATTTTCATTCAGAATAAATTCGGAAAGCGTTTCCGGCGTATACGCGCAACCGGAAGCCAGCACATAATCCGCCGCGCGTCGCCGCACCTCGGAATGGGCGGATCGGGAAGCGGCCTGATACACCGGGAGCATCGTCTCCTGCGCGGGTGCGCAGGCGGCGCGCCATAAGAGCGCCAATGCGTCGATCGGTTCGCCTTCGGCAACCGAGAGCGTCGCCGCCGCGATTGCATCCGGCGTCCATTCGTCAAGGCAGTCTTCCGTCATGCCAAATCCGGCAAGAACGGCAGGTGTCGCGATCATACTCGTCACGGGCGTCGACTGCCCGTACCGGACAAGCGATACGACAAGCCCGTCACGTGTCCTGCAGACGACGGCGGCCTGTCCTTCATCCGGCGCAAACGCCGCGCACACCGGCCTGCCCGGCATATCGACGGCCGACGACGGCAACTCGAAAAGCGCGTCCTCCGATTGCTTGAAAAAACGAAGCCGGAAGCCGCGAAAGTCGGGGACCGCGATCACATGATCCTGTTCGTTCCGCAGCCAGCCAATTCCGGCTGGAGCCCCCGCAAGCCCAACCGTCGCGATACTGTCGCCCGTTCCGACATCGTTCATGGCGATCGTGCCGTCATGATACCATCCCGTCGCGGTCATAAGAACCGGCGCGCCGGCAATCACAGCCTCGGCGGCATACAGAACGCCGTTCGCCGTATTCGTATGGCGGGCAACGGTCCAGACCGTGGACGAAGGCGACGGCCGCGTTTCTTCGTCAACGACTTTTTCATCATCGCCGGATACTGTCATACTCGGGGCGGGAAGTTCGGGACCCACCGTTGTCGGCGGGACGGGAAGTTCGGGAACCGCCGTTGTCGGCGGGGCGAGGTTCGTCGCGGGTTCGGGCGCAACCGGCGGGGCATCGACAATCGCCTTGGGCGCGGCGGAATATTCCGCCGGTTCGGGGGCCATTATGACAGCCAAGGCCAGGCCCATAACCAACAGAATCGCAATCGCCAATAAAACAACCACCCGACGATTGGAATTCCCTTCCAGTTCGATATAGCCCAAATCAACCGCCTGGCGGCGCGAAACCGGCTCGCCGACCACATCGACAACATCCCCTCCTTCCGGATCCTTTCGGGATCCGGCGTCATCCGCCGGGAGGAAATCCGACGATTCCGTCATGGAAAAAGCGTTCCGCTTCTTACCCAATGACTTCGCCTGCTTCGAATCCGATATCGTCGATCGCTGTGCGGAGCGCGGCGACATTCAGATTTTCGCCGCTGACGATGGCCTGGCCCTTGGCCAGGTCCACATCCACCGCCGTAACGCCCGACTGGGCCGAGAGCGCCGTTTTCACCGACTGGACGCAATGATTGCACGTCATGCCGCCAATGGGAATTGTAATCCGAGCCATGGTGGAGTATCCTTTCTTTGCTCCAATACCGAAAACTCCATTGTACATTTTTTTCACCGGGAATCCAGCATTGTGCCTTCATCCGCCTCCAGCGCGGCGGCGCTTGTCACCGGATACAGCGTTCCGTCCGACAGCCGCACAAGCAGCGCTCCGTCATCACCCAGCCCTTCAATTACGCCCGACACCGCGCCCGCGGACCCTGTCCGCACCGTCGCCCTGCTTCCCTTGCCCCTGAGCGCGTTTTCAAAATCGTTCCGAACAGCGGAGAATCCGCCCGCATCCCATTCCCGCACCCTTTTCTCCACGCAGGCAAGGACGGAAGAAAGCGCCGACTCGACACTCCCGGGATCCTCGACAAAATCGGCAATGCACGACGCCGGTTGCGTCACCTGCATGTCGCGCACCGGATCACGCCGCACATTGACCCCAATGCCGATCACAAGCGCAACCGCGCCGTCCGGCTCAATCGCCGACTCGGTCAATATGCCGCACAGTTTGCCCTTGGCCGTCAAAACGTCGTTCGGCCATTTGCACCAGGCTTCGATTTCGAAACCGCCCAGAAAATCGCGCACGCCAAGCGAGCACGCCATGGGCAATGTTCCCGCCCGCATCGGTGCGATTTTTCCTCTCCAGACAAATGAAAAAAACAGCCCCGTCCCCTCGGGCGACACCCAGGTGCGTCCCATGCGTCCCCTGCCGCCCGTTTGTCTTTTTGCCGCGAGCACCGCGCCCGCCGGAACCGCTCCGGCGCGGAGTCGCCGCTTGAGTTCGTCGTTTGTGCTGTCGACGGAATCCATCCATTCGGCGTCGGCAAAAGTGAAAATGCATCCCAATCCTCTCTCCTTCGTTATCCCGCACGAATCATTATGAAAAGACGGCGTCGATTGGGGAAGAACTTTTCCGGGGACGGGGGCTTTTCCTTGGTCGCGACGGAATGTTTCATGTATAGTATGGGGGTGGCCGACGACCGGTTGGGCCGGTTGTTTCGAACAGTTCGAGGAGATACACGAAAATGTTGGACATGCGTTTATTAAAAGACGATCCGGACTATGTGCGCGAAGCCGCCCGGCTCAAATTCGTCGACGTCGACGTCGACGGGGCAATTCGTCTCGACGCCAGACGAAGAGAAATCCTGCCGGAAAAGGAAGCGCTGCAAAGCGAACGGAACCGCGTGTCCAAGGAAATCGCCATTCAGAAAAAAGCCGGACAGGACACCGCCGGCGTCCAGGAAGAAATGAAAAAAGTCGGCGAACGCATCGCCGCCCTGGAAGCGGAAGAACGGGAAATCGCCGAAAAACTCCACAGCATCATGCTTAGCGTCCCCAACCACCCGGCGCCCGATTCTCCGGTCGGCGACGAAACGGCGAATCTGGAAGTGGCGAAGTGGGGCGAAAAACCGGACTTCTCCTTCACTCCGAAACCGCACTGGGAGTTGTGCGAACAACTCGGCATGCTCGATTTGAAACGCGGCGTCAAAATCGCGGGAGCCGGTTTTATTCTCTACAAAGGCGTCGGCGCGCGCCTCGAACGGGCGCTGTACAATTTTTTCCTCGACTTCCACACGGAGAAACACGGCTATACCGAATGGTTCCCGCCGTTCCTGGTCAATCGCGACAGCATGATAGGCACGGGACAAATCCCGAAGCTTGAGGAGGACATGTACCATTGCGACAAGGAAGACGACCTCTTCCTCATCCCCACCGCCGAGGTGCCGATAACCAATATCCACCGCGATGAAATTCTCGACCTCGAATCGTTGCCGCTCAAGTATTGCGCCTACTCCGCGTGTTTCCGCCGCGAAGCAGGAGCCGCCGGCAAAGATACGCGCGGGCTGTTGCGCGTCCATCAGTTCAACAAGGTGGAGCTGGTCAAGTTCTGCCGGGCCGAGGAATCGTTCAGGGAACTGGAACTGCTCCGGGGCGACGTCGAGGACATTTTGCAAGCGCTGGAACTGCCCTACCGCGTCCTGAACCTCGCGACCGGCGACATGTCCTTCGCCGCCGCCAAATGCTACGACTTCGAAGTATGGGCGGCCGGCGTCGGAAAATATCTGGAAGCCAGTTCCTGCTCCGTCTTCACCGACTATCAGGCCAGGCGCGCCAACATCCGCTACAAGGACGAAAACAGGAAAACCCGCATCGCCCACACCCTGAACGCCAGCGGCGTCGCCCTGCCCCGCACCGTTGTCGCGCTGATCGAGAACAATCAACGAGAGGACGGTTCCATAGCCATACCCAAGGCGCTTCAGCCGTACATGGGGGGAATGACCGAAATCCGGGCATAAAAAAGGATACTCCGTGAGCAAACACGAAGAATACGAAGAAGGACTGCGCCAGCTCTTCAAGAGCCGCAGCTATCGGCCCATGCGCTCGAGAGACATGGCCTATATGCTTGGGGTGCCGCGAAAAGCGTTTCACGATTTTCGCGGCGTATTGGAAGAACTGCGGGTGGAGGGCATCATCATTCGCGGTTCCGACGCGCGCTGGCGCCTCCCCGGCCAGGAAGAGAAATTCGTCGTGGGCGTTATCGACATCGCCATGGCGGGGCATGGATTCATTCTGCCGGACGACCCGGAGGAACAGGACGTTTTCGTCCCGCCGGATCGAATGATGGACGCATTTGACGGCGACAGGGTCAAGGTGCGCGTGGTCGAGTCGGAACGTCGCGGCGAACGCCGGTTGTCGGGCGAAGTCATTCAGGTGCAGGAACGCGCGCGCACCCGAATTGTCGCGTCGATTCTGCCTTCGGGACGGGCGATCATCGAAGACCCTCGCAACAAATACGAATTCGCCATCGTCATTTCCCCCGATGCGCCGAGCCGGTCCGCGTCGCAAGCCGCGAAGTCCATGCGCCTGCGCCGCAACGCGGAAAAGAAGGGCCTGGAACCGAAACAGGCTTCCGTCCGCCGCACTGTGGGCGAAAGCGCCAAGCTCCCGCCGGTCGGGCAGAAAGTCCTGTTGGAAATTTTGTCGTGGCCGAACGACCCCGAAGGCCCGAAGGCGATGATTGTCGAAGTGCTCGGTCCCTCCGGCGATCCCGATACCGAAACGGCCGCCATTCTCGCCGAAAACGACGCGCCGGGTCCGTTCCCGGACGAGGTTTTGCACGAAGCGCGGCATTTGGACCGCGAGTTGACGGCGGACGAATTCGCCGGGCTTTTCGACTTGCGTGAAGAAATATGCTGCACTATCGATCCGCCCGATGCGCGCGATTTCGACGACGCGCTCGGCATCAAGAAAAATGCCGACGGCACTTTGACGGTCGACGTGCACATTGCCGACGTCGCGCGGTATGTCCGTCCGGACAGCGCTCTGGACGGGGAGGCGCGGGAGCGTTCGACCAGCATTTATTTGCCGGAGCGGGTTATTCCCATGTTGCCGGAGGAAATTTCGAACGACATCTGTTCGCTTCGTCCCGGCGAGGATCGTCCGGCGAAAACGGTGCGCATGCAGTTTACGCCCGAGGGCGAGCGGTTGAATTACGCTATTCATCGTTCGGTCATTCACAGCCGTCGCCGGTTCACGTACGGCGAGGTTCGGGATTTGGTCGAGCACGAAGCGTTGCGCGAGGAGTTCGACGACAAGCCGCTCCTTGACTGCGTGCTGCAATTGCACGCGTTGGCGATGAACTTGCGCCGGAAACGGCTTGATGGCGGGGCTATCGAGCTTAATTTGGCCGAGCATCGCGTGGTTATCGACGAAGAGGGCAAGGCGGTGGCGATGGAAAAGGTGGAGCATGATTTTTCCCATCAGTTGGTGGAGGAGTTCATGCTTGCGGCCAACCGTGTTGTCGCCGAATGGTCGGCGAAGAATGGTTTGCCGGCGCTTCACCGTTTGCATCCGCCGCCCAAGGAGGAGCGGGTGGAGGAGTTGGCGGAGTTTTTGACCGCCAGCGGATACCCGTTCAAGCCGCCGTTCCAGCGGCGCAAATTGATGGCGGTGATTGCGAAGGCCAGGGGCAGGCCGGAGGAGCATGCGATCAATTTGATGATTTTGAAATCGTTTCAGCAGGCGACGTATGCGCCGGATGCGGATGTGGGGCATTTTGCCCTGAATTTTTCGAAATACATGCATTTCACCAGTCCGATTCGGCGGTATCCCGATTTGCAGTTGCATCAGATGCTGGACAGGGCGTTTGAGGTTGGCGCGGTGAAGGCGAACAAGTTGCCGAAGACGTTGCGGCGTCAGGTTCGGACGGATGACAACATGGAGTCGCTCGGGCATCATTGTTCGTCGCGTGAGCGTCGGGCGATGCGGATTGAGGAGGAGGTGAAGGATTTCAGGCGGCTCGAGTTGTTGTCGCGCGCGAAGGACAAGGAGTTTGTCGCGATTGTGACGGGGGTGAAGAAGTTCGGCATTTTTGTCGAGATTCGGGATTATTTTGTGGAGAGCATGATTCCGAAGATTGCGCTGGCGAAGAAGGGATTTTCCACCCGCGAGGAATTGCCGCCGCAGGTTGCGGGCAGGAAAAGGCAGAAGCGTGCGAAGTTGGCGGGCGATCCGGGCTTCCACATTGGCCAGTTGGTTCGGGTTCGGGTTCGTCGTGTCGATTTGGCCGCGCGCCAGTGCGATTTGGAATTCCTCGGCCTCGAATAGCAATTCATGCCGAAGGCCGACGAACATTTCGTATTCATAAAAAACCGCGAGTCCGCGTCGGACACGCGGTTTTTTTATGAATACGAAACACCCGACAGCTTTCCGCATGCATGAATACCACTTTCCGGGTAGACAAAACATGATAACGAAACTAGCATGTGATGCATCGAAAAGGAGCATACATGCATAATGCCGACTGGACCAGCATCAAACCGACAACCGTATTCGCGTGTTTTGCCGACATCTCCAATATCCCCCGCGGGAGCGGCCATGAACAGGCAATAGGCGCATACCTGATGGACTTCGCCGCCTCACGCAACCTGAACGCGCAACAGGACCGCGCCGGCAATGTCGTCATTAAAAAACCCGCCTCCGCAAACGCCGCCCATTCCCATGCCGTCATCCTCCAATCCCATATGGATATGGTATGTGCAAAAAAACCGGACAAACAATTCGATTTCGCCAACCAGGCAATCCCGGTCGTCCATGACGGCGACTGGCTCCGCACCGACGGCACAACCCTCGGAGCGGACAACGGAATAGGCATGGCCTACGCACTGGCAATTCTTGACGAGGAAAACGGCCTGCCCGCAATCGAAGCCGTCTTCACCGTGAACGAAGAAACCGGCATGGACGGCGCCCTCGCCTTCGATGCGAACACGCTGTCCGGACAAACGCTCATCAATCTGGACACGGAGGACGAAGGCGTGTTCTGCGCCAGTTGTTGCGGCGGGCAGGATGCGAGAATTTCCCTTCCCCTTCTCATGACCCCCGCCGCGCACAACGCGTCGTGGATGCGACTCGGCGTCGCCGGCCTCATGGGCGGCCATTCCGGCGCCGAAATACACAAGGGAAGAGGCAACGCAATCCGACTTCTGGGCCGCATGCTCGACAGAATGACAACCGGCGACAATACCGTCGGCATAGCCGAAATCAACGGCGGCACACTGCACAACGCCATTCCCGCCGACGCATGGGCCGACATCGCCGTTCCGCTCGACGCCATGGACACGGTCGCCGAACAAATCGAACAATGGCGTTCCGTCTTCGCCGGAGAACTGCGCGGCGCGGGCGAAACCCCCATCCTCACCTTCCTGCCCGTCAAACCTCACGCGGCCGTCATGACGCCGGACAGCGCCAACGCGGTTCTTTTCGGCATGGCCGTCCTGCCCCACGGCGTTGAAGCGATGGAATACGACATGCCCGGCCGGGCCACGGTCGGAACCTCGACCAATTTCGCCATGATGCGCCAAACCGGCGAAACCATGACGTTCACCGAAAGCATACGCAGTTCCCTGGACAGCCCCCGGGCAATGATGGCGCGGCGAATCGAACGTCTGGCGCTTGCCATGGGCGGCGTTTTTTCCGCCGGAGCGGGATATCCCGGGTGGACGTATGATCCCGATTCGAGGGTCAGGGAAATATTTCTCCAGGCGTACGAACGGCTGAACAACGGGAAAAAGGCGATTGTCGAAGGAATACACGCCGGTCTTGAGTGCGGCGTATTTTTCCGGAAGTTCCTGGACGCGGGCAGGAAGCTGGACATCGTTTCCTTCGGCCCCGATATCAGGAATGCGCATACCCCGGAGGAATGCGCAAACATTCCGTCGATCGCCCGCGTGTACGAGCTTCTCTTGACCGGACTCCGGGATATTGCGAAGAAAGGATAGATATGGAACACGCAATGAGGGAGACCGCCAGGAACGCGCTCGCCCGTTACCAGCGCGAAGAGGAGACCGGACGGATTGTCTACCAGTTCCTCGCGGATCGCGAACGGAACATGGAGAACAAGCGGATATTGCAGCGCATAACCGACGACGAACGGGAGCATGCCCGCGTTTGGGGCGGCTACACCGGCCTTCCCGGCAGGCCGTATGCTTTCCGCGTTATTTTGTATAAAATTCTGGCGGTTCTTCTCGGGTTTACGTTTGTCTTGAAGCGGATGGAAAAGGACGAGGAACTGACCACGGCGGAATACGACGCGCTGGCCGCCGACATTCCGGAAATGGCCAAATTCGCCCGTCAGGAGGAAGCGCACGAGGCTCAACTGCACGAGATGCTTGACGAGGAACGATTGCAGTACGTGGGTGCGATGGTTCTTGGCCTTAACGACGCTCTGGTGGAACTGACCGGCACCATCGCCGGCTTGACGTTCGCCTTGGCGAACAACCGTCTGGTCGCTCTAGCCGGAATTATAACGGGCATTTCCGCAACGCTCTCGATGGCGGCGTCGAACTATCTCGCCGAACGCGCCGACGGCAACCCGAACGCGTTCAAGTCGTGCGTGTATACCGGCATTGCGTATTCGATAACGGTCGTCTGCCTTGTTTTGCCGTATATTGTGTTTCCGTCCGACATGTATTTGAGCGCGCTCATAACGATGCTTTGCATTGTCATTGCGATAATTTTCTTTTTCAATTATTACATTTCGGTGGCGAAATCGCTTCCATTCTGGCGCCGTTTCGGCGAAATGGCCTGCATCAGTCTGGGCGTCGCCCTTATCTCGTTCTGCATCGGCCTTGCCGCGAAAAGCTTGTTGGGCGTGGATGTCGGTTAGATCTCGCAAAGGATATACCCATGAACGAAAAAGCAAGCGTTTCAGTTATCGGCATCGGCATTATGGGCAGTGCGATTGCGAAGCGTTTGATGGAATCGGGCCACCCGGTCACGATCTTCGATGTGGACAAGGCGAAGACGGCGGCGGTGGCGGCGAACGGCGCGCGTGAAGCGTCCAGTCCGGCGGAGGCGGCGAGCGCGAGCGACTTTGTCATAACCAGCCTGAATTCGGCGGCGATTGTCCGCCAGGTGGTTTTCGGCGAGAACGGCGTCGTGGAAAATGCGGCGCCGGAAAAGATGCTTATCGACATGTCGTCCATTGATCCGGTCGCCACAGCCGATATGGCGCGGGAATTGCGGGAGCGGACCGGAATGGCGTGGGTCGATTGCCCGTTGTCCGGCGGCGCGCCGAAGGCGGCAATCGGCGCGTTGACGATTATGGCGGGCGGGGATGAAAAGGATGTGGAGAAGGCGCGGCTGGTCATGGACTCGCTAGCGGCCAATTACACGCGCATGGGTCCGTGCGGCGCGGGTCAGACGACGAAGCTGATCAATCAGCTTCTTATCGGCGTCGGGTTTCAGGCATTGGCGGAGGCGGTTCGCATTGCCGAAGCGGGCGGCGTCGATCCGAAGCAGCTTCCCAGGGCGCTTGCCGGCGGCAGGGCGGACAGCGGAATTCTTCAGGAATTCGGCCCGAAGATGGCGGTTCGCGACATGACGCCGACCGGGAGGATTGACAATATGCTGAAAGACCTGGAGCCTCTCCAGACCTTTGCCGCGTCCAAGCGCATTCCGTTGTTTCTTACCAATATGGTTGTGGATTTGCACCGCCTGTTTGTTCTTGCCGGCATTGGCCCTTGCGATACGGTGGCGATGATGGAGCAGTTCGAGGGGTTTCGGAACAAGCGCGAATAGGGATTCGTTCCATTCGTGTTTGAGAAACGGACAGGCGGACGGCGGTGTGGCGGCGCTGCGCG
>DAIPJX010000074.1:0-9848 GCA_036770065.1 Planctomycetota bacterium | reverse complement strand
GCGTTCACGCGCGGGCGATCGCCTTTTTTTATTTTTTTTTGACGTATGGGATTTGATGAACCGCGTCCGCGGCCGGGTGCGGAGAAGGAACGGATTCGTTCTAGACAAAAACAATCCGGAACAGGACAAAGGCGCCAAGACCCACCAACACGCCAATTCCAAACAACATAAAACCCTGAACCGCCAACTTGCCTATGGATACGTCCAGACGCCAAGACCGGCTTCGGTTCCTGGACTGGCGCTTTTGTATGGTTTTGATTTGCTTCAACGCCGCTTCCATTTCCATGCGGCGCCTGTTCTCGTCTGCCACTCGGGTCTCCATGGTTTGCTCGTAGTGAACATGTATAATAATGACAATGAACGGGCTTCGTGTCAACCGGCAATGCGAGGGTAATTAGTTGCTGGCGTTTCCGGCGATCTTTCTATATGCTAGAACTCCTTGAAACGAAAATGAACCCCGCCTCGCGCAAACCGGCGAGACGAGCATACGGCAAGAGGAGATTCTCACATGGCCAAACCAAGGTTTCGCGCCATTGACGGCACCAGCGATTTCTTTGATGTGGATGCGACGCGTTTCGACAAAGTAATGGGATTCGCCGCCGAACTGTTCGCAAAATACGGCTACTCCCACATCCATACCCCGATTTTCGAAGGAACCGATCTGTTCGCCCGCTCCATCGGCGCAACCACAGATATCGTCGAAAAGGAAATGTATACCTTTACCCCAGGTTCCGACACCATCACGCTCCGGCCCGAAGGAACGGCGGGAACAGTGCGCGCCTACCTTCAACACGGAATGGACAAACAAAACGGATTGGTCAAATTGTGGTACGGCGGGCCGATGTTCCGACGCGAACGACCGCAAAAAGGCAGAAAACGCCAATTTCACCAAATCGGCGTCGAAGCGATCGGCTCCTCCGATCCGCTGCTGGACGCGGAGGTGATTTCCGCCGGGCTGCGCCTGTACGAATTCGTCGGCGTCGGAAAAGTCGGCCTCAGGCTCAATTCCATCGGCTGCCGAAAACCGGAATGCAGGCCGCTGTTCCGACAACTGCTGCAAGACGCGATCCGACCCAATCTGGACAAATATTGCAAATCCTGCCAGGCGCGATTCGACCGGAACGTGCTGCGCATCATCGATTGCAAATCCCCCGACTGCCAGGCGCTGAACAGGGATTTGCCGAAAAGCCACGAAAACCTCTGCCCGGAATGCTCCGATCATTTCGAACAAGTCAAGGACGCGACCGCGGCGCTGGGCGGTGAATTCACCCTGGACCATACGCTGGTTCGCGGCCTCGACTATTACGCCAAAACCGTGTTCGAATACACGCACGACGCGTTGGGCGCGCAAAGCGCCATCGGCGGCGGCGGGCGCTATGACGGACTGGTGGAAGAACTGGGCGGCGATCCGACGCCCGCCATCGGCTTCGCTCTCGGCGTCGAACGAATCCTGATCGCCATGGAAGCGGTCGGCGCATGTTCGTGCGGATATCCGCTCCAGGTATTCGGCGTTACACAGGGAGAGGGCGCGCACCGGGCAATGTCGGGCATGATCGCCCGCCTGCGCGGCGCCGGCCTGTCGGCCGACATGGATTACGAGGCAAAGTCGATGAAAGCCCAACTCCGGCTCGCCAACCGGAAAAACGCCATGTGCTGCCTTATTCTCGGCGAAGAAGAACTGGAAAAAGGCGAAATCACCATCAAAAACATGACGAACAAAGACGAACAGGTCACGGTCAGCATTTTCGACTGCGTGGACACAGTGAGGAAAATGCTTCCATGACCATGCGCCGAGCGGTTCTCCTCATAGTCCTCACGGTTGCCGCAAGCGCGCCGGTTCTCGCCGGCACGCCGGCGCATTCGCCCCGCCTCGCGTCGTCCCCGGAAGGCGCGCTCCTGGGCGGGTATCAACTCCGGTCCGGAGCCGACGGCGACTTTTCCCTGTTCACCCGCGCATCCGGCGAACCGGTTGTCCCGCTTGGCAGATTCAACGGACAACTGGCGGGCGTCGCCATCGGCCATCCCGACGGCTTGCTGTACGGACTGACCCGCGACGGCGCGCTGGCGGCATACGGCGACGATCCGTCAATGGCCGCGTTTGCCGACGGACGATGGAACTTTCTCGACCTCGCCTGGTACGACGGCGGATTGATCGCGCTTGGCGGTAACGGCAATGCGCTCTACCTGGTCCGCCCGGACATCCAAAATCAAACCTGGAGCGAAGAAACGGAAACGGTCGCGCTGACGGACGGCGTGGGCGAAGCGGTTCTGGTCCCGCTGGACAATGCGCTGCACTTGTTGTGGACGACGCCGTCGACCGACCTGTCCACCGGCGCTCTCCGCCATTCCGTCCGCGAAAACGGGATGTGGCGGGAACTCCCGGCATTGCCGCTGGGCGAAATCGCCGCGCTCACCGCCTTCCGCCAAAAAGACGGAATCGCCCTCGCGGCCCTGATCGCGCCGCCCCTGAACCTGAACCTGGAGAGAAAGCTCGCGCATAAGGTCTGGCGGAACGGCGCATGGAACGAGGGAGAACCGCTCGCGGAAAGAATCGCGACGCGCCTGTTGTCCGCCGGGCAGTTTGCGGGCGTCCAATGCGACGGGCGCCCGTCCTGGCTTGTCGCCGGACACGACGGCATGTACTACATCGACCGGCGCGGGGAAATCCGCCTGGACACGCCGGCCGCTTCCGAAAACGCGGGATGGGAACGAGTGACGACCATCCTGTTCATCCTCGGCATCGTCGCGCTGGTTGTCCTGTATTGCCGACGTTCGCGCATGCTGTCGCGAACAATGCCGGGAAGACCGCCGGACCTGACCAGCCGCGCGGCGGCGCTGACGATCGACTGGTTTCTCGTTTCCATCGGCTTGTCCGCATATCACATAGCGGCGGGAGACATGAATATTTTCGCCGAACTGCTGACCTTCGGCGAGGTCAACCGGATGTTTTGGGTCAATCTTGGCGCGCTGGCCGCGTTCACTCTCGCGTTCGAGGCGTGGCGCGGGCAAACGCCGGGAAAATGGCTGGCGGGAATTTGGGTGCGAAGCGCCCTGGGCGGGCCGCCTTCCCTTATGCAAATCGCCCTGAGAAACGCCGCCCGCTTTATCGATATGTTCCCGGTGCTGTTCCCCGGCGCGGTCGGAGTCATTGTCGCCATGTTCAATCCGGGAAGGCAACGTATCGGCGACAGCATCGGCGCAACCATTGTCCGCAGGCACTGCCCGCTGCCGCGCCGCCGCTTCATCCTCGCCAGCGCCAGTCCAAGGCGCCTGGAGTTGATTCGGGCGCTTGGCTTCGAGGCGGAGCGGATACCGGCGGATATCGACGAGGACGGGATACACGGCGATACGCCGGAGGAAACGGCGGGCATGCTTGCGCGCGCGAAAGCGCGGGCGGCGCTCGATAACCGGAGTCCGGACGCCGGAGAAATCGTCATAGCGGCGGACACGATGGTGGTGATTGACGGAGAGACGCTTGGAAAGCCGAAGGACGCCGCCGAGGCGAAGGCGATGCTGCGCCGGTTGTCGGGCAGGTCGCATCAGGTCTTGACCGGGGTGTCGGTATGGGATACCGCCGCCGGACACGGCCTGTCCGATGTGGAAACGACCGAAGTCGAGTTCCGCGCATTGACCGACAGGGAAATCGACGACTATGTCGCGACGGGCGATCCGCTTGACAAGGCGGGCGCCTACGGCATTCAAACGGGGCATTTGGTCAAGGAGGTGCGCGGAAGCATTTCGAACGTCGCGGGCCTGCCGATGGAAATGTTGCAATCAATGCTGGAAATGCTCGATTCATGACTGCACGGCTACGGTCATGAGCCGGCCTTTTACCGGATAATTGATCGCGTTCAGCACTTTTTTCCGGACTTTTCTTGTGAAATGAGGCAGGAACACGGCAGCCGGCGGAAAACGTTCCGGCTCTCGCGGTGGCGGCGTATTCGTATATGCCGCCTGCACGAACCGGCTGTTATTCAAACAACTCCCTGAATCATGCCGTTTGCCATGCCGTCAGGTAGCCAGGGATGAGACGCGCGCCTTGCGAAAGGCGTATATCGGTATGGTTGTCCCGTATGTTTCAGTGCCGTGCCGGACTCACGTTCCCACCGGCTTGTTGATCGCCCTGTCCTTGTTGGAAAGAATATTCGTCACGCGGACGCAGAAATAATCGTTCAAGACCAGAACTTCGCCTTCGGCGACCAGACGATTGTTGATGTAGATGTCGACCGGAGCGCCGGCATCCTTGTCCAGCTGGACGATTGAGCCTTCGCGCAGGCGCAGAATGTCTTCCACCGAAAGCATGGTCCGGCCAAGTTCAATCTTCACCTCCAGCTCGACGTCGTAGAGCATGTTGATGCTGGCAGGATCGGCGGGAGGCAAATTCTCGGCAAGGGCGGCAAGCGATATCGGCTGCGCCGGCCCGAGACGCGCTTCCGTCTCGGCTCCCAGTCCTCCGCCCAAAAGGGCGTCAATATCGTCCTGGCTCATTTCGTCGGGCATACCCGGCTCCTTACATCAGCGTCCATGAAGGCAAAAGAACATTCGTCACGCGCCTGCGGGAAATCGTCGAGGGAATATTCATGCTTTCGAAATCGTATTTCTCCAGTTCGTTGTTGACGAATCGCATAACTTCCGATTTCACAAGCTCGGGTCCGCGATCGCTCATCAGGTTGGTGAACGACTGACCGGTGAGGAACGTGTTCAGGTGATCGCGGATTTTGCTCTCCAGCTGGGTGACGACGGTGCGGAATGCTTCTATCTGCGCCAACGTCGGCCTGGTCGCGCCGGCGCGCTTCTCCTCCGGCAGGTAGTGCAGCTCAAGAACCAAATTGAAGTTGAGCGGGCGAAGATCTCCGCCCGGCCCAGGCACGGTGGCGGAAAAATTGTCGAACTGCGCCTTGCTTTGCAGAATCGCAATGTCTTCCAGAACGGCTTTCGACTGTTCGGCCGGGTCCGGCGCCTCGCCGGGTTCGCGGATATACATCATGGCTATCCAGAACGCGGCCTGGAGCAGCGTAATGCCGATAACGATAATCCAGCCCCTCACGCCGCCGAGGAAGCCTCCGGTGGCCTTCGGCGCTTCGGCTCCGCTTTCGCCTTCGGGATTTTCATCAGCCATTTGACAGCCTTTCCTGTATGTTTACATCGTCATTCTGACGAACATGGGAAGCAACACTTCCGTAACCCTGCGCTTGTCGATGCCGGGGCGGACAAGCGTTCCGAAATTCAGCCCCTCCAGGCTGTCGTTGATGTATTCCCGCACCGCGTCCTTGATGACCTTGTATACATCCGTCGTCCCGTAGTCCGCGACCGGAATCTTCTGGAGCAAAAAATTGACCTGGCTCCTGATGCGCTCCTCCATCCCTTGTATGGCCTGAATGAACACGTCCATTTCCTCGCCGGTCGGGCGGGGCGAGCCTTCCACCTGTTCGGCGGGCAATTGCCCCAGGACAAGAACGATGTCAAGCCCGATCGTCATCCGGCGGCCGCCCCGGCCGGGCAGAGACTGGTAGATTTGCTTTATGGCGACTTCGTAGCCAAGCATTTCCACCGCCAGCGCCCGGATGTTTTGGTGCTCGTACTCCGTCATCGGCTTCACGTTGGAACGGAGCATTATCATTATGGTCGCGAACAGCGCCTGCGCCAGCGTAATGCCCACAAGCATGATCCAGCCGCGCCTGCCGGCCATCCAGTTGCGAAACCCCGGCGGCCGATCCTCCGGCGAATCGCCGGACGCATCGGGCGCGTCGGCGTCCGCTTGGGACTCGTCTTCGTCGTCGTACTCGAATTCGTTGCCGTCGGAGCTCATTTTACTCTCCGCCGACGCCGTCGACGAGCGCTTCCGTCATAATAATTTCCACCCGCCGGTTGAGCGCCGAATTTCCGGGATCCCTTGGTTCATTGTCGGCGGAACTTATCAACCGGAACCGCCGCTCCTCAAGCCCGCAACTGTCGACAAGATAGCGCATGACGGAATACGCCCTGGCGTAGCCGAGCGCCCACAAGTCCTGGCTCTCGTCGGTCGCCTGCGCCGTATTTCCTTTCACTTCGATGCGGTTGCGGAACCCCTTGAGGTCCGGCGCAACGTCGTTCTGGAGTATGCGCTTGCCGCGCGCGGACAGTTCCGCCGATCCCGGGCGGAAAAGATCCTCGCCGCCGATGATTATTTTTTGCCGATCGTCTTCCACCAAAGACTGGACTTCCGACCGTTTTCCGGGAGGACCCCGGCGGAGAACGTTTGCCTCTTCCTGGCTGGTCCGTTGAGGCGTTGTGGTCGGCCGGAGCGGGCTTTGGTTGAAGGGCAGAACGCCCACCTGGCGCATGAACGCCTGCATGGTCGCCTGGATTCTCGGCTTTTTCGGTTCCGACATGGTGAAGAGCAACACGAAAAACGTCAACATGAGCGTCATCATGTCGGAAAAGGAAGTCAACGCGGAGAATTCGGCGATTGATGGCCCGCCGCCGCCGCCCGATTCTTTTTTCTTTCTCGCCATAGCGTTTACCTGTCGGAAACGGTACCGTTATTCTTCGCTTTTTCCGAATCCGCGTTCTTTGGGCGGAAGGAAAATTTTCAATTTTTGCTCGACGATTCGCGGGTTGTCTCCCGCCTGAATCGACATGACGCCTTTGAGAACGATGGTCTTGACCGCCATTTCCTCGGCATTTTTGACGCCGAGCTTGTCGCAGACCGGCCCGACCATCAGCGACGCGATGAGTGAACCGTAGAACGTCGTGATAAGCGCGACCGCCATGCCCTGGGTGAGCGCGGCGGGGTCGTCGACGCCGCCCTTCAACATCTGGATGAGTCCGATGACCGTGCCGAGCGCGCCCCAGGTCGGGCCGCCGCCGCGGAAAAGGTCCCAGGCGGATTTGGCGTCCGCGTGCCGGCTTTCGATGTTGTCCATCTCCGTTTCCATGATGTCCTGGATAAGCTCGGGGTCGGTGCCGTCGACCGCCAGTTGCAACCCCTGGCGGAGGAACGGATCGGGAATCTGGTCCAGCACGTTTTCGAGCGCGAGAATGCCGTCGCGCCGGGCCACTTCGGAGTATTCCACCAGTTTTTTGATAAGTTCGATGGGGTTTTCGGCTCCGCCCTTGAAAATGAGGGGGAGGGAGCTCGGCATTGTCTTGAGCGTGTCCAATGCCAGGGAGATCAGCATATTGGCCAGGCAGCCCCCGAAAACGATGCCGATGGACGGCACGTCGATAAACGGTCCGAAATTCCATTGCATGCCGACGCCGGCAACGCAGATGGTGCCAATGACAAATCCGGCTATTGTGCCAAAATCCATGATGACTCCAAAAAGGCGGACCGAGGGCCATTCTTTTTATACAGGTTCAGGGAGATAACGCGAGCTTCTGGCGTATTCCAGCGATCGCTCGACGACGGTGTCGGCCGATTCCATCACCAACACTCTCTCCCCGTCGCGAAGAGTGACGATGGTGTCGGGAACTTCTTCGACAAACTTGATCAACTCCGCGTTAAGAACAAAGGAGTTGCCGTTGCGCCGGGTCAAGCGTATCATACAGAGCGCATCCTTTTGGTGGAGACCGGATAACCAATGCCCACGCCGACGCCACTCCGCGCCGAAAGAGGTCATGACTGTTTATCGGTCGTTCGCATGAAAAACTTTGCCCTTTTACCGAATGGGGCGGGATTGGCGGTTGTGGGCCAAAACGGTGGAATTGCTTGGCGCAAATGGATATACTCGTATACGACTGAAGGTTGGGATGGATTTTTTTCTGAAATTTTCGCGCCCTGGGAGGGCGGGGATGACAATGCAACGCAGACAACGAATATCGCGTGCCGTCCTGTCGGCTTTTCTTGCTGTTCTGGTTTTCCTTCCCGGATGCGCGGATATGCCGATTATCCAGCCGCCGCCCGGCGAGGATCAGCCCATTGGCGAGGCGTCGGTGGTTCTGGGGCCGTATCTGACCAGTGCCCAAGGCATGCAGCCGCTGTTCCGTTTCGTCACCAACCGCCGCTGCGTGGCGGGCATTCAATCTCTTGAAACCAGCCAGCGCTACGTCAACCGCCAAGGCTCGTTCAGCCTGTTCCATTCACTGGCCGTTCCCGAACTGGAAAGCCACACGCTGAAACGCTACCAGCTCTGGCTGGACGACAGGGACGGCGGCACCTTTTATATGAAGGGACTGCCCCGTTCCGGCCAGGCCACGTCGATTGGTTTTGCCGGAGCGTTCGCCGATCCCGCCGCGCTTCGCCGCACCGGCGACAGTTTGCGCACGCTCGCGCCCGACGCGGTCGTCTTCACGACCCTCCCGTTCGGAGGCGGCCTGCCGTCACAACCGTCGGACTGGGAGACGTTGTTTTTCAATCCGCTTGGCGACAAGATAGCGCTCGGCCCGATGTGGTTTGTTCCGGGAACGGGACTCCCGGAGGAACTGTTCCCCGAACATGGCGCCGAGGGCGGGTACTGGAAACGCGATGTCGGAGCGCTGCGCATTATCGGGATCGACGCCCGCGCCCTCAATTTCGATTCGTCGCGCGAAGCGGTGCTGCGCCACCTCGACCGCGATCTCGATCCCAATCACGGCAAACGCGCCTGGACCGTCGTTGTCCTGTCCCGGGCCGCGTTCGACGCGCGCATAGGCGACGGCCGGATTTTGTCGGCGCTGGGCGATCGCCTTGAAAACGGCGGCGTCGATCTGGTCATTGGCGATGGCCCGTATTATATCCGCACCCGCCCGTTCGCCGGTTTCTCCGGCGGGAGAACCCGGTACGTAACCGTTTCGGGACAACCATCCGAACCGTCCCGGGGCATGCAGCCGCGCGAATACGTCGCAGCCATCTCGGGCGAACGCCATGTCGCCCGCCTGTGGGCGGACGAAGGAACGCTGGAGTGGCAGGTCGTCGATTTACTGGGGCGGCCGCTCGACATAATGACGCTTGAAGCGGCGCGGCCGGACATTGAGCAGGCGCTGAACAAGGCCGACATCATTTCCGACGCGCAGGCGACATTGACGCTGCAACGGGAAATTCTGAAAATCACCCGCCAGGCCGCGCGCGCCGTGCCCGATCCGGGCCGGGAAATCATCCTGCCGCTCCACTTCGGCAATCCGACGACGCGACATTTTTCCGGCGAGCTTCGCTGGACAATTCCCCCGGGTTCGGGGTGGCGCATAGAGCCGGAGGTCATGCCGTTTGATTTGCGGGCGGGGCAGGGCGCGGTAGCGCGGTTCGCCGTTTCCGCCGGCGCGGAGAACGAGCCGCCCCTCCTGACCGCACAGGCCGCCGATGTCGGATCGTCACGCCAGAATTTGATCATTGCGCGAGAAATGCGCTACGACGTTTATCCGACGCCGGAACCGGTCCGGCTCGATGCGCGTTTCCGCGACAAGGCGTATTGGAAAACCGTGCCGGTCCTGACCGGGTTTAGAAAAGCCGACGGTTCGATTCCGGCCAACCCGACCGAGGCGCGCGTCACCGCCGATCGCGACGGCCTGATTATCGCAATGTCGATGGCGGCGAAATCACCGGCCTCGGCCGAGCCTTCGGCGTCCGATCCGGACAGGGACCGCGACGGCGCGGTGCTGGACGACGAATCGCTGGAAATCTATCTTGACCCGTCCCGGCGCGGCAGGGATTTCTATCGCTTTGCCGTCAATACGAGAAATGTCGTCCTGGACGAATCCAGCCGGGGCGGACTGGAATACAATCCGACCTGGCGCCATGCCGTCCGCTTCGGCCGGGTGGAAAACATGGAGACATGGGACGCGGAGATCCGCATTCCGTGGGAAGCGCTGGAGCTGGCCGGACCGCCGCAACCGAACGAGGAGTGGGGCATTCAATTGGTTCGCCGCGATTATTCCGCCGCCCGCGAAGCGGG
>DAIPJX010000282.1:0-2706 GCA_036770065.1 Planctomycetota bacterium | reverse complement strand
CGACCCTCCGGATTCCGGATGCGTCATACCGACCGCGCTTCCGAAACACTGAAGGTTTGCACCGCTTGACTCGTATCCGGTGGCCACCGACTACAAAACGCACTGTAACGGCGTTCACGCGCCATGATCATCTTTTTTTTTATTTTTTTCGTCAGGCATGAGATACGGCGAACCACCGGACGCGCAAGACTCCTTACGCCCGCTTCGCCCGGTTCGGAATGACACGTCCTTCATCAATCGCAAAGCGGACGCAATCGCTCCTCGAAAAATAAACGAATGACCGTTCCGTACAAAGCCAATCGAAAAAGGGCCGCCCGAGAGGCGGCCCTTTTTATGATGTGCAATCAGTTATTTCCAGGTCAAGTCGGTCGGTTTGCGCGGCGCGGTGCGACAGTATTTGACTCCGGGATATCCCAGGAGCATGGTGACGAGCGTTCTCCCGCGCGGCACGCCCAGCCATTTCAGCGCTTCGCGGTTGAACTGGACGGCATAGGAAAGATACTGGTCAAACAGCACTCCCAGACCGTGGGCCTGCGCGGTCAGCTCCATACTTTGCGCGGCGATGCCGGAGTCAAGCTCGTTGCTCGATTCGATAAAGACGGCGACGGTGGCGTTGCGGAACAGGTAGTCATGCGTCGGGTCTTTTTGCCTCATGTCCATGAAGCGGGAGAATGGCCGGAGAAAATCGCTCGGCATGGACACCTTGTCCTCGAGTTGCTTTTCCAGAATGCCCCATATCAATTTCTTGAACTCGGCCAGTTGTTCCTGAACCACGATAAAGCGAAAATCCTGACGATTGGACGCGGTAGGCGAACACCGGCCGGCGTTGACGACATCTTCCAGCTTTTCCTTCTCGACCGGCCGCTGCACAAATTCGCGAATGCTTCGACGGAATTTGATCATACGCAGCAAATGCTTCGCGTCGATGTCAAACGATTCCGGAACGTACTCCTCCACGTCCGCCATATCGTATTCCGGCATTGAAACCGCGTTGACCGGACAAATTGCGACGCAATGGCCGCATTTGATGCAGCGCTTGCGGTACACCGCCTTTCCGTCCTTGAGAACAAGACGGCCGGAAACACAGTCCACGACGCATTTTCCGCAACCGATACACAATTCATGATCAACCGTGACCATAACGCTCCTTCTATGCATATTTATTGGCAAAAAGCACGGACCGGCAAGTATACTCCCAATCCGAAACGAAAGCACCCCTTTTTTTCCATCCCCGCTCCAGACAGGAAGAAAGCGGGGGAATATCCTTGTGTTAATCAGTATTGCCGCTTACCATTATAAACATAAAACAACATACGGTCAGGCCCCCGTGTTTCTTTTTCACACAACGGGGTGGAGGATAATCCGGAAATGGCAAACAACACAACGCGAACCATCGGCAAGTTTTTTGCAAACCACTGCTTAAGCATGCAGACAAAACTGATTGCGATATTCTTGCTGGTCAAGGTTATACCACTCATTTTATTGACTGTCATAGCATGGCATCAATTCATGCTTCTTGGCGATACGCTGAAGGATACGGCCGTTCACGACGCTACCGCGGCGCTCAACAGAAGCGCGGTGGAGAACATCGAGCGCATGTCCACCGATACCGCCAACCAGGTCGCCAATTTCCTGTACAGCCGGGACGACGATATTTTATACCTCGCCAAAATGACGCCGTCCGAGGAGGCGTACCGCGCATTTATCCAGTCGCATAGGGGACGCGTTATCGATCCCGGCACATGGCGGCTTGCCGCGGACGGCAAATCCTGGGTCAACGCCAATCCCGAAGAAATCGGCCCGGCGGGCGTGTCGACCAATCCCGAAAACAACGACATGGACGGATTCCACCCCATTCCGCCCGTGCCGTTCACCCATATCGATCTGCCGCTGTATGACGAAATTTCTTTTGTCGATCTCAACGGAATGGAACTGGTCAAGGTCGTGGCGGAGGATTCGTCCAAAATCAACTATCCAATGAACCCGGATAAACGGGACATTTCAAAGCGCGAAAATACATACGTCAAGGCGGAAACCCATTTTTCCAAATTGAAAGCGCTCCGTCCGGGCGAAATTTTCGTCTCCGACGTCATCGGGGCGTATGTCGGCTCGAATTACATCGGCATGTATACGCCGGACACGGTCGCGGAAGCGGCGCGCGCGCGCGGATACGCCATTCCATACGCGCCCGAAAGACAAGCGTTCGCCAGCCAGGAGAACCCGATCGGACAGCGCTTTGAAGGCATTGTCCGCTGGGCCACGCCGACCGTGGGGGAAGACGGCCAGATCACCGGCTACGTCACTTTCGCCTTGAACCATGATCATATCATGCAGTTCGTCGACCACCTCACCCCGCTGAACGACCGGTATGTGCAGATGACCTCGGCGTACGAAGGCAATTATGCGTTCATATGGGATTATAAATGCCGAAGCATCGTCCACCCGCGCCACCATTCCATCGTCGGATTCGATCCCGAAACGGGCAATCCGCAAACGCCCTGGCTTGAATCGTCCATTTACGACGGATGGAAAAAAAGCGGTCTCGCCAACTGGTTCGACTACACCAAGGATTATCCGGAGTTTTTCGAACAGTCCCGTTCCAAATTCCCCGCCCCCGATTTAACCCGCGCCGGCCTCGTCGCGCTTGACGGACGCTATTTGAACAATGCGCCGCAGTGCACGGGCTGGATGGATTTGACCGCCACG
>DAIPJX010000073.1:0-9935 GCA_036770065.1 Planctomycetota bacterium | reverse complement strand
GAAAGCGGCGGCAGGCGGTCCTTGCACCGCGAGCAACGGGAAAAATTCCGCCGCCCGTATTTCCATACCTCTTTCCAGACGCTTTCAGCCATTGTTCCTCTTTCGCCGCCGCGCGGTCAGGCAATGCCCTTTTGAAACGCGAAACACCACGCATGGTGCAAACAGGCATACTCATAGCGGGTCAACGTCCGCCCGTGGACAAACTCCCGGAAAAAATCCAGCATGATTCCGGCGTCCTCCTTATTCTGGCCGTACGCGAAAATATCGGGATGCACGCCGGAAGGAAATTCGCAGCCGCGCCGCGCCGCATACGCCCGGACATCGGCGAAAAACGCGGACGCGTCGTTTCCGTCATTCGAATCGGCGGCATGAATCAGAAGCGGCATTGCGTTCGGCGTAAAATAGTCGCGGGGATCGGGCAAAACGAACGCGCCGCCGTCGTCGTGCGCCGCGACGATGTAGCACGCGGCCAGTTCCGGATGCCGGTGAAGAGACGCTTCGACCGGCAAAGCCGCCCCGTCCCGCGCATCGCGGGGCGCGCGCCACACGGTTCCGTTTTTCCAGGCGGGATGCGCGTCCGAGACATCGGCCAGCCCGGCGCCGGTTTCCGGGCCGGAAGACACAATCACCAAATCCACGGGGAACGACAGCGGGAGCGATGAGCAGAGATGGCGGTCGGTCCGTTCCGGAATTTCCCAGCAGCAGGCGCAGCATGGTTCCGGGACGATTTGCGTACGCAGCCAATAGGTGAAGTCCCGCCACGTGTACATGAGCGTTTTCACACGATTCTCCGACGGAACTTAAAACTGGAATTCGGCAAGCACCGCTTCGGAACGCGTCCGCGCCCCGGGGAGCAGACGGACCACCAGATCAAGCGCCTTCTCCACTTGATCCCTTTTATGTTCCGACGTCAGGAAAAACCGCAACCGCGCCGCGTTTTCCTCCACAACCGGGTACAGCACCGGCATGACGTTGACGCCGTTCTCAAACATCATCCCCGACAGGAACGAAGCGGCGAGCGAGTCGCCGATGATGACGGGAATGATGGAAAATCCTTCCGCAACTCCCGTGTCCAGCCCCCTGTCCTTCGCCGCCGCCAGAAAATGCTTTCCGATTTCGCGCAGCCGCGCGGCGCGTTCCGGTTCTTTTCGCAAACACTGAAGCGCCCGCGCCGAAGCGGCCGCAATCGGGGGCGGCATGCCGACGCTGTACAGAAAACCGGGGGCCGAATAGCGCAGGCCGTCTATCAGCGCCGCCGTCCCCGCGATAAAGCCGCCGCATCCGCAAAACGTTTTCGACAGCGTTCCCATGACGACGTCCACGGAGTTTATATCCACGCCGTAATGCTCGGTCGCGCCTTTGCCGGTGTCGCCGATAACGCCGATGGAATGCGCTTCGTCGAGCATGAGAAAGCAGTCGTAGTTGTTTTTCAATTCGACAAGCTTCGGCAGCGGAGCGGTGGAGCCGTCCATGCTGAACAACCCCTCGGTGACGATAATCGCCCGTTCGAATTGCGCGCGGTTTTCCTTGAGGTATGTTTCCAGCGCTTCCATATCGTTATGGGGATAGGAAAAACGCGTCGCGCCGGAAAACAGCGAACCCATGACGAGCGAGTTGTGCGATTTCGCGTCGTGGACGATCAGATCCTTTTTCCCGAAAAGATGCGAAAGGACGGAAGTGTTCGTCGTGTACCCGCTGACAAAGGCGAGGCAATCCTCGGTTCCGAGAAAATCGGCGAACTCCCGCTCAAGCAAACGGTGCGGCGGGCGTTCTCCCGAAGAGAGGCGGTTTGCTCCCGCGCTCGTGCCGTACAGGCGCATCGCTTCCTGTGCGGCGTCGTTGACTTCGGCGCTGCCGTTCAGGCCGAGATAATTGTAACTGGAAAAACTCAGGTACTCTTTGCCCCCGATATGCGTGACGTCGCGCGCCACGCCGTCGTGGCAATGGAAAAACAGTTCGGGAACGCCCGCCTGCCTGCCGAATTCCTTCATCATGACGATATTCCGGAACTCCGGGATGTCTTCGATGCGCGTCGCGCTTTTCGTTGCGCTTTTGCGCCGTTTCCTGCGTTCGTCGGTCATGCGACGGCCTTTCCGCTCATGCGCCCTTGTCGACGGACAACGTCACGCCGTGGCGGCGGGCGAGATTTTCCAATACATACGCGTCGTCCTTCATTCCGGCCGTCATTCCGCCCTCGGCGCATATGTCGAGGTAGAGCATTTCGGCGAAATCCCGAATCGTCATGGTCGCGCTGAGCGATCCGGCGCCCAAAGGCTTGCCGGTGACGCTTTCCAAAAACAGCATCAAATCGACCAGCATGAGGGAGTCGACGCCCAATCCCATGAGCGGCATATCCGCCGGGATCCGTTTCGCCGGCGTCTGCATCAGATGAGCGAGGCGGAGAGTGATCTGGCGCTGGATTTCCGACAGCGCCTCCTCCGCGTTCATTCCCGCGACGATTTCGCCCAGAAGCCGCCCCTCGCCTTCCTTTCCGGCGGCGGACACCACCCTGGAAAACAGGGGGGTCAAGGCGATGGGCAGGCTGCGGATCCGGTCCATGCGTATTTTGGCAAGCACAACCGAACTTTCATCGAGCGCCAACAGCCCGGGTATTGTTTCGACCGCCGCCGCCGCCGTTATCGCCCGAAGGCCGATGGCCGCGTTCAGCGTCGCCATGAGCTTCGGGTTGCGGGTCAACATCCCGACTTCCGATATGGCGCTCCAGCCTATGGCCAGCGCGGGCAGCCCGCGCGATTTTCTGTATGCGGCGAGGCTTTCCAGCGTCATGTTGGCCGCGACGTAATTCGCCTGTCCGGGATTGCCGATCACGGTCGTGATGGAGGAATAGAGCAGGAAGAAATCAAGCGCCATGCCGAGGGTGTAGCGGTGCAGGTTCCATGCGCCTCCGGCCTTGGCCCGCACGACCGGCGTTATTCGTTCCGCCGTCAGGTTGGCGACAACGGCGTCGTCGAGCATCCCCGCCGCATGCACCACGCCCCGCAGCGCCGGCCTGCTCTCGAGAGCCGCGTCAAGCGCGCGGCACAGCGCCTGTTCGTCGCCGACGTCGGCGGCCACGCATGCCGCGTCCACGCCGCTCTCGCGGCATTCCGCGAGGAATGCCCGCGTCTCCGGCACTTCGCCCCGGCGGCTCAGGAGAAGAATATGTTTCGCTCCGCGCCCGACCAGCATTTTCGCGCTGACCAGGCCAAGCCCGGCGGTGCCTCCGGTCACAAGGTAGGTGGCGTCCCCGGATAGACGCAGCTCGGCCGGCGGTTTCGCGCAATCCGCCACGCGGCGGGGAGGCGCTTCCATATCGACCACGATTTTGCTGATATGCCGCGAACGCCTGATTTCGTCGAACGCCTTGACCGCGCGGTCCGCCGGAAAACGGATAAACGGCAACGGATGCAGGCGTTTTTCCGAAAACAGCGCCATAACCTCGGCTATCAACGTCCCGGCCTGTTCCGGATCGGCCGCGATAAGCTGATCGAGATCGATGCCGAAATACGAAATGTTGTTCCGGAACGGATAGAGCCGCATCGGCGCATTCGCGTAAAAATCCCGCTTGCCCAATTCAAGGAATCTGCCGAACGGCGCCAGGCAGGATATGCTTCGCGCCACCGCTTCGCCCGCGATGGAGTTGAGCACGGCGTCGACGCCCCGGCCTCCGGTCGCGGCAAGCACCTGATCGGCGAAGGCGAGAGAACGGGAATCCATGACGCGTTTGACGCCGAGGCTTTCGAGAAAGCGCCGTTTTTCCGGCGTCCCGGCGGTTGCGTACACTTCGACCCCCAAAACGGCGGCAACCTGCATCGCCGCCATGCCGACGCCGCCGGCGGCGCCGTGGATCAAAATGCTTTCGCCCTTTTTCAGGCGGGCCAGATGCTTCATCGCATACCACGCGGTGCTGAACGCCACGGGAATCGTGGCCGCTTCGGCGAACGACATTCCCTCCGGCACGCGGACGGCGGCGTTCGCGGGCATGCACACGTGCGAGGCGAACGATTGCGACGCGAAGAACATGACGCTGTCGCCCACGGCGATATCGCCGCACCCCTCGCCCACCGAGGCGACGACGCCCGCGCCCTCCATGCCGAGATGGGGACCGGAGAATCCGTTTTCGAGCGCGTGTTCGGGCAAGAGATCGGAGGCCCACATGGCGTCGCGGAAGTTCAGCCCCACCGCTTTGCAGGCGACCCGTATCATGCCTTTTCCGGGAGACGCGGGCGGGCGCCTGCGCCAATGGAGATTGGCGATTTTCCGCACGGCGGGCAATGCGAGAGCGTATTCGCTTCCGTCGTCGACGCCGCACAAGGGCTGCGCCGAGGCGATTTTTTCAATGCGCGGCAGGAAGATTTCGTCCCCGAGAATGACGGCGCCGCGTTCCGGCGAACCGCTTTCGACGGTTTTGACGAAATCGAAAAAGGCGCCCACGCCGCCCGCGCCGGCGGCCCCGCCCTGCATATCGACAAAGCGGATGTCCAGCCCGCCCATTTCATTCACCAGCGTCCGCCCGACGCCCCACAACCCGGCCTGCGACGGCACGGGGCGCGCGCCGGGAAGATACGCGGGCGAACCGCCGCCGTGCAAAAGCCACAGGCGAAGCGGCGGTTTGCCCGACGCTTCCCAGCCTTTGGCGAGCATTACGGCCGCGACGATTCGGCGTTCCAGAATGGCCATCGTGTCGGGCGAATCGGGATCGGTGTCGAAGCCGATGCCGAACACCAGGTTCAACGGTTGTTTCGCGCGCACCTCCCCGAACGCCGCTTTCCACTGTTCGCAGTCGAGAGGATCGAGTTCGCCCCGCCCCGACGCATAGTCCGCGCCGTTGCGCGCCGCGATCCGGGTGAAGCGCACCCCTTCCGCGTCGGCGCCCGCCGTCATGCTTTCCTCAAGGCGGCGGGCCGCCTCCGTTCCGTCCGCGTCGAAAACGCAGATCCACGAGGCCGCCGCGTTCAATGCGCCGGAGCGAACGGGAAGCTCCCCGTCCGCGCGTTCCTGTTTCCTGACCGCGCACACGATGCACGCGCCGCCCATGCTTTCCGCCGCGTCCCGGCCGGAAACAACGGCAACGGACTGAAAACCGCAGGTCTCGAACAGTTCCCGCCACTCGTCCGCGTCGCGCAAGCGGGAGACGGGTTCCTGCGGATCGAGCGACAGCGCCCACCAGTCGGGACGAATGCCGCACGCCATGTCGTACAGAACGCCCGGCGTTCGCTCCGGCAAAATCGCCATGCCGCCCGGCGCAAGCCGTTCGCGTATTTTTGCGGCAAACGCCTCCGGGTTGTCGAACGCGTGCAGGCAGTGCGGAGCCAATATCAAATCGTAGGACGCGTTGCGGAGTTCCCGCGCATCGAAATCAAACGCTTCAAACGTCCAGTTGCCGTTCGCTTCGCCGACGTTTTCCCGCGTCTCGTCCAGCGCTTCCCCCGAAGCGCTCGCAGCCGTGACCGTAACCGGCCTGCCGGAAACGATCGGCGACAGCAATGCGGCCATATCCGCCATTCCGTCGCCGAACAACAGGATGTTCACTTCGGTTCCGTCCGGCGCGCCGTCGATAAATTGCTCCGCCGCCATCGCGGCCGCATGGTTTGCCGCCCGCATGTCCGGGGCCGCCGCGTAGAGAAGGCGCGCCCAGCCGTCGGTGAAATCCCCGGCCGGCGCGGCCATGCGCTTGTCGAGGCGGCGCCGGAAATATTCCCGGCACGACAGGAGCAGACGCGCTTCGGGCAAGGCGGCGGGACACTCGTTCAACAATGCGCGAAGCGAGCCGGCGAAATCCGCCGCCGAATCGCCCGCCTCCACCTTCCACAATCCGTTTTCGCACGACGCCATGCCGGCCGACGCCAGCGTCTCCAGCATAAAGGCAAGGTACGGAACATCGGCCGCGTCGAGTCCGGCGGCGGCGGCGATATCGGTCAGGCGGCCCGCCCTGCGGCCAAAATACGGAGCCAGAACCTCGCGGAAAAGAACATGCAGGGTCGCGTTCGTTTTCGCCGTCCCGCCCGCGTCATGGCCGCGCTTTTCCGCATAGGCGTCGAATGACGCCGCCGCCGCGCGAATCGCGCGTTCCGCCTGTTTTCCGTTTTTCCCGTCTCCGCGCGCGTTCCGCCACGGGGCGGGAACAAGCCGGTTGACGAACCGCTCCGACGGCATATCCGCGAACGCCGTCGTCACAATGGAGCGGCATCCTTTCGCGTCGAGAACGACAACGCCCGCCTTGTCGAACATGACGATATCGACGGCCATGGAATATTCCGACAAATGCCGAACCGTGGTCAGGGCGAACTCCGGAGGGCCGGCCTCCGTGTCCGCCCGCAGCCGGTCCACCCAGTACGGGAGATAGGTGCCCGTCATCCCCGCCCGTCCCAGCGCCAGAAATCCAAGCTGGAACGCGCCGTCCAAAAGTTGCGGCGGCATAATGTATCGCTCCGACTCCGCCATGCGCCCGGCGGATTCGTTCTTCAACCGCGCAAGCGTCGCCTTGCCCGACTGCCATACTTCCGTCACGGGCCGGAAAAACCCGCCGTAACGCAAACCGCAATTCATGGAAAACGCGTACAGAACATCAGGGGAAACCGCTTCGCCGAAGCGTTCGGGAGAAGCCGCCATTTCAGCATACTCTCCAACGTCCTCCCATGACGCGTCGCCCACCAGCCGCGCTTGCATATGGGTCAGCCAGGCGTCGTTCGCGGCCATCTTTTTCGACGCGATGGAAAAAGCGCCGTCCTCGCCCCGCACGCGCGATTCCACCACCCGCATGCCGCCGGACACAAATTCCAGCGCATGGGTGAGCGCCAAACTTTCCGCGCCAACAATCTTCGCGTCATAACGTTTCCTGGCCGCCGAAAGCGTCATTTCCACAAACCCGGCGGCGGGGAACAACACCCGCTCCCCCACCCTGTGATCGTCAAGCCACGGCTGGACGACCGCGTCGAGAGAGTTTTCCCAAGCCAGTTCATCGCCTTTCCGGCGCACGCCCAGCAACGGGTGCTCCGGACGCGCGGTCAAGCCGCCGCCCGCTTCGGGCGAAGGCTCCAGTTGCACATGCTCGCGGTTCCACGGATAGAGGGGCAATGCCAGGTTGGGCGCGGTTTTCGGATATATTTTCTTCCAGTCCAGCGGCCAACCGTGCGCCCATGCGGATTTCCATGACGCTTCGAACCGTTCCGAAGGCTTTTCCCCCTTGACGAGCGTCGGCAGAACGGTCAGGGAGCGGGAATGGAACCGGGCGGTCTCGCGAATGTACAGATCCAGCATCTTGTGCGGGCCGACCTCGAGAAACAAGGTTGCGCCCCCGGCCATGGCGGTTTCGGTCGCGCCCAGGAAATTCACGGGCTTGGCGATATTTTCCCACCAATATTCCTTGCCGAGACTCCGCCCGTCGACGCGTTTCCCGCTGACGGCGGATATGAACGGAATCGCCGCCTTCCCGGGATGAATCGGCGCGAGCGATCTGAAAAATTCGTCTTCCAGTTCATAGAGCAATGTACTGTGGAAGGGATAGGGAATATGAAGAAAGACGAAAAAGCGCCGCGCTTTCCGGGCCAGTTTCCGGATTTCTCCGAGGGAGGATTCGGGACCGACCAGCGTGAGGTTGCGCGGCGTGTTGACGCCGGCGATTTCGATGGCCGGGTCGACCGCGCGTATCCATTCCCGCGCTTCCCCGGGCGAAGCGCCGACAGCGGCCAGACAGCCCCGGCCGCGCATTCTGGCCTGAAGAACGCTTCGGTTGCAGGCGAGGACAACCGCTTCGCGGAGCGTTATCGCGCCCGCGGTCCACGCGGCGGAAATTTCACCGAAGCTGTGGCCGTACACCATGTCCGGCCTGACGCCCCGCGCAGCCAGCGCTTCGACCAGGCCGACCTGCATGGCCAGAAGCATCGGCTGCGCCGTTTCGATTTTGGACAGCGCTTCGCCCCGCCCCGGCTTTTCCAGTGCGCTCATGACGGACCAGCCGAGAATCGGCTGGATCAGCGCGTCCACTTTTTCAATCCCGGCGGCGAACGCGTCGTTCGTTTTCAGCAGATCCTGTCCCATTTTGGGCCAAACGCCGCCGTTCCCGGAAAAGATGAAAGCCGTTTTCGGCGTCTCGGCGGGCGCTTCGGCTTCTATCTTGTTTTTATCGCCAAGCACAACGTCGGAAAGGCCGGAAGCGAGTTTTTCCACCATGTCCCGGCGGTTTTTCCCCGTGACGACAAGGCGGTGCCGGAGTTCGTCGCGGTGCGCCGCCGCCGCGGCGGCGACGTCGGCGACCGCAAGGCCGGGATCGCTCTCCAAAAGCCTCGAATACCGCACGGACAACTCGTCCAGGCTTTCCCTGCTTTTGGCGGACAGGGCCATGATCGTTTTTGTTTCCCGGCCCGCTTTTCGCGCCGCCGCCTTTTTCCTTTGCTTCGCCTCCTCGAGAACAACGTGGGCGTTGCTGCCGCCAAAGCCGAAGGAGTTGACGCCGACCAGCGCCTTTCCCGCCGTCCTGGGGAGCGGAACGAGTTCCGTCGGCACGGCCAGCTTCAAGCTGGAAAAATCGATGTCCGGATTGGGATTGGCGAAATGGAGGTTTTGGGGAATGGCGCGTTTTTTCAGCACCAGCACGGCTTTCAGGAGACCGGCCATGCCCGACGCCATTTCAAGGTGCCCGATATTGGTTTTGACCGACCCCATCCACAGCGGCTTGTTCCCGCGCCGTTCCGGAGGAAACGCCCGGCCGATGGCCCGCGCCTCGATTGGGTCGCCGACAGGGGTGCCCGTGCCGTGCGCTTCGATGTAGGCGAGGCGGGACATGTCGATTTTATGCGACGCATAAATGCTTTTCAACAGCGCGGCTTGCGCGTCCTCATCGGGAATGGCGATGCTGGCGTTGTTGGCGCTGGTATTGACGCCGGTGGCGCGGATGACGGCGTGGACGACGTCGCCGTCGCGTTCCGCGTCCGCGAGCGGTTTCAGGAGAATCATCCCGCCGCCCTCGCCGCGCGCGAAACCGTTGGCGTCGGCGTCGAACGCGCGGCATTTGCCGTCCTTGGACAGCATGCCGGCCTTCGAAAAGCCGATAAACATCGACGGCGCCCAGAAGATCGAGGAGCCGCCGACCAGCGCCATGGGGAGTTTGTCGTTGGCCATTGCCCGGCAGGCGTAATGCAAGGCGACAAGCGACGACGAACAGGCGGTGTCGATGGTGAGACTGGGGCCGCTGAAACCGAAAAAGTGGGAGATTCTGTTCGCCATGATCGCCTGGCTCATGCCGAGCATGGAGAACGACGACATGCAGCACGGGTCGTCGGCGGAGGCGAGTCCCGCGTCGTAGTTTCCCGCAGCCATGAACACGCCCACCGCCGCGTTTTTGAAGCGGGATGGCGCGAGGCGGCCGTCTTCGAACGCTTCCCACGCGAGTTCCAGAAGCATTCGTTGTTGCGGATCGACGGTTTCGGCTTCCTTGTGGCTCATGCCGAAAAACCCGGCGTCGAATGTCTTCCCGCCGTCGTCCAGCCACCCGGCGGAAAAGGTCATGGACCGTCCCGGTATGGAACGATCCGTATGAAAAAACCTGTTTGCGGGAAATCTGTCGGAGTTTGACGGAACCACCAGATCTTTTCCATCCGCCAAAACATTCCAAAACGACTCAAGCGAATCGACTCCGCCGGGAAAGCGACAGGCGGCGCCGACAATTGCTATATCGATATTTTTTGCCATCCCTCACCCATTACACAAATAAAATTATGCAACCCAATATTCCCCACCCCGCTGGAGACAATCGGCTCCAGAAGCGTCCAACGCGTTCGCATGTCCGTAATAATTCGACGCCGCGCGCTTGCCGCAAACCGTCCGACGCGGCACGCGCATCATCTATTCACGAGCATGATGATCACACAGCATTCGGCGTGCGCTCAAAGTCCCGGCACCGGCTTCATTCCTTTATCTTCCCGTACAGGGTGAGC
>DAIPJX010000281.1:0-2730 GCA_036770065.1 Planctomycetota bacterium | reverse complement strand
GCGAAGCGAAGAATCTTCCATCATTGTTCATTATTCATTGTTAATTGTTAATTGTTAATTGTCGTTTCCCTCTCCGGATTCCGGATGCAACCCAGCCGATTGCGCTTCCGTTTTCATCGGGGAACGATGTTAACGGAATGGAGTATTGGAAAGCAATGTATTCTGTATTGAAGGACTTACGCGTCGCGGAGGAATCCGGTCAATGGGCTGGACGCCTCGGCGGTCAGGCGTGTTTCGCCCGGTCCCGCCTGCACAGCCATGGACGCGGCTTCGACCGCCATGCGGAACGCGGTCGCCATTGCTACCGGGTCGCCCGCGACCGCGAGGGCGGTATTGACAAGCACTGCGTCCGCACCCATTTCGATGGCGTCCGCGGCGTGCGAAGGCAAACCGAGGCCGGCGTCGACCACGACCGGGATGTTCGCCTGTTCGATAATGATTCGCAGATTGGCGCGCGTCTGAATGCCCTGGTTCGAACCTATCGGACTTCCGAGCGGCATGACCGTCGCGCAGCCGATTTCTTCAAGCCTTCGGCACAGGAGCGGATCCGCGTTTATGTAGGGCAGGACGATAAACCCTTCTTTGACGAGGATCTCCGCCGCCTTGAACGTTTCGATCGGGTCCGGCAAAAGATAATAGGGATCGGGCGTGACTTCGAGCTTGAGCCAGTTGACTCCGGAGGCTTCGCGGGCAAGCCTGGCGATTCGCATCGCTTCTCCCGCGTCTCTCGCGCCGGATGTGTTGGGGAGGAGCTGGATTTTTTTCCTGTCGATTGCGGCGATGACGTCGTCTTCGGGGTTGGCAATGTCGACGCGGCGAAGCGCGACCGTCACCATTTCCGAAGCGGACGCTTCTATGGAGGCTTTCATCGCGGCGGTGCTGGAAAATTTCCCGGTGCCGACGAACAGTCGGGAGGAAAATTCTTTCCCGGCGATGACCAGGGGATTTTTTTTATTCATCGTCTGTATCCTTGGCGCTTTTCCATTCGGGGTTTTTTCGAATGCGCGTTTCCATCAAAAACGCTTGCGGCGACTCCGCAAGCGTATACATGCGTTTATGGGTCGGGATATGCGTCAGCCTCCGCCGACGAACCGGACCAACTCGATTGTGTCGCCGGCGGACAGCGCGTGTTTCGCGTATTCGCCGCGCTTGACGATGTCGCCGTTCACTTCGGCGACGATCATGTCGGCGGGCAGCGCCAACTCTTCCAGGAGGGAAGATATGTTCACGGGCAAGCGACCGGTTTCATACTGTCGTATTTCGCCGTTCACGGTCAGGTTGACGATTTCCTTCATAATGTCGCCTATAAGTCGCTATCGGCTTTCGGCGCGGTTCTCTGGGCGGGTTCGACCAGTCCGTTGACCCGATCGGTCATGAACTTTCCGCCTTTGAACGTCACCGACTTGCGGGCGGGAACCATGACTTCCTGTCCGGTTCGGGGATTCCGGGCTTTTCGGGGCTTGCGCGTTTTGACTTCGTACACGCCGAAGTTTCGCAGTTCCAGCCGACCTTCGGTGGCCAAGACTTCGATAATGCCGTCAAACGTCATCTGGACAATGCGTTTGATATCGGTCTGGTGCATGTTCATTTCTTTGGCTATTTTCAACACCATGTCGTTCTTGGTCACAGGCATCCCCTTTATCGTCGTGTTGACTTGAAAACCGGGAAGCCTCGAACCCGGCTTGAAGTCTTCCCGTATGGCAAATAACGCTAGTAAGTACAACTACATGATATTTCATGGATAAGGTTATTGTCAAGCGTAAATTCGGCTCTGTTGCCCAAGCAGCATATCGGCCGCGAGCTTGGTTGCAATATCCTTGCCAGCAATGTGGGCGGCGAGACAAATCGAAAATTCGAGCGCGGTTCCCGGTCCGCAACTGGTGATTATGTTGCCGTCCACGACAACCCGTTCTGATGAGAAGGAAACATTTTCCGGGAACATCCCTTCCATGCCGGGATAGCAGGCCGCTTTTTTCCCGTTTAGCAGTCCCCAGGCGCCAAGCGTCATGACGGGCGCTGCGCAGATTGCCGTCACCAGCTTTCCGTCATTGTACATGTCGGTCGCCAATTTTTTTGCTTCCATCGAATCGCCGAGATGTTTCGCGCCCGGCATTCCTCCAGGCAAAACGAGCATGTCGAATTCTCCGGAGAGTGACGATATCAGCGTATCCATTTTAAAAACAAGTCCGTGCGCGCCCTTGATTTCCATTCCGGTCAGTCCGGCCAAAACGACATCGCAGCTTGCGCGCCGCAGGACATCGGTTGGCGTGGCGCATTCGATTTCTTCAAATCCTTCGGCAACCAATACGGCCACTTTTTTCATTGTCGTCTCCTTGACAGCTATGGCGCACGTTTCCCTCACTACGATTCCCGTGTCGGTCGCGGATCGCTTCGCCTCGATTCGGCGGGCGTTACCGGACCCGGCGGGGGAATCGGTTTCGGCTGGTTTGGCTGATTATGTTGTTGGGATTGAACGCGGCTGTGGCCGGGAGCGTTGCCGGACAGCCAGTCGTCAAGCATTGCGTACCATCTGTCGTCCAGTCTCATATCGGGAAGAAGAGCCACGAACGGCGAGTCGGAATAGCCTCCTATGGACACTACCTCGAGTCCGTCCAAGTCGTACGGTTCGAGGAATTCAGCGACCGCGGCCGGCGCCGCGTTGTAAAAGCCGATTTCCAGGCGGTCGCGCGAGTATGTGCGTATGCGCAAATTGCGGCGCGGTCCGCGCAC
>DAIPJX010000072.1:0-10022 GCA_036770065.1 Planctomycetota bacterium | reverse complement strand
CGACGTGCGCTGTCTTGCTTTGGATTCACGAATATTGTACTGTGATGAAAAGGAGTGCATTCGTCGTGAAATATTTCAATAAATTGCTAATCTGTTTTGTGGGCTTTGCGCTTATTCCCTCCAGTCTGTTGTTTCTGGCGATGGTATCTTCCCGTCATTATGCGGAGACACAGGTATTCGAGCAAAGCAATCGCGCAATCGCATCCGGCAGTGAAAAACTTCATGCGGAAATCCTTGAAATTTTTACCATAATGGAATCTCTTGCCGCAAGCGACGACATCTCGGCCTATCTGGTCCATCCGGGCGAAGCGCAGTTGGTGGAGGCGAACCGGAAGCTTTATTACTCGACAGGCGGAAAGAGCGAGTATATTGCCGCCTACATCATATCCCCTGAACAGGAACATGGAATAGGAACAGACGTTATTCCCGGGATCTATGCCAATCCAATCCGTTACTCCTGGGGCATTCTTCGCATGATTCAGGAAACGGACGGCATTGTCATGCGTCCGAGCGAACACAGCAGATACGAGGGCAAGGATACAATGTTTTCCTTTGGTCGCCGTATTTCCACCGGTGATCGCATTTTGGGCTTTCTGGTTGTCGATGTGAAGCGGGCGCTCCTGGAGACTCTTTATCCCGGCATGTCGGATGCCACAACCTATTTGTATCAGGGAAACAATCTTATTTACAACAGTTCGGACCCGCGGAATGAAGGCTTGGACCGCTTGCCGGATGTGGTCAAGACGCCGGGCATTGGCGGCATTTTCAGGCACGACGCGGGAACATTCAGTCTTGCCCGGGCGGAAGTGCCGGGCGGCGTTTTGTCCGTGGCGCATATTGTCGATATGAACACGATCGATCAGGCGTTTTTCTATGTCGCAATCGGATATTTGGCAGCGACCGCGATTCTCCTGATTGTTTGTCCCGTCATCGCCTACCATGTTGCGCGAAACGTGACGCGCCCGATCAAGGACGTGACGAACGCGCTCAGGAAAGTGGAAGGCGGCAATCTGGATGTGCGCATACACCTGAACCGCTCCGATGAAATCGGCCGCATGGGCGAAGGGTTCAACGAAATGACGGCCCGGATTCGGGAACTGATCTCGAATGTGCAGGAGAAACAGCGCGAGTTGGACATTGCGCAAAACCGGGCATTGCTCGCGCAGCTCAATCCGCATTTTCTCTACAATACGCTGGATTTGATCAAATGGGCCGCAAAAATGAACGACAACGCGACAGTGGGAAAAGTCACTGTCAATTTGGCCCGGCTTTTGCGGTCAATCGTGGACATTGAGGCGGATGTGATTCCGGTCCGAATGGAGCTGGAAATTATCCGCTATTATATAGACGTCCAGAAACTCAGATATGGAACAAGGCTGGAGTACAGGGAAGACGTTCCTGAAAGGATTTTGGACAAGCCTATTCCGCGCCTGCTGATTCAACCCCTGGTGGAAAACGCAATCGAGCACGGCATTCAAAAAAAGGACGGCGCAGGAATTCTTGTCGTCAGAGGCAGGCTGGAGGGAAAGCATCTCGTGTTTGCAATTGTGGACAATGGCGCCGGGTTTCCCGATAAATACGCGGTTCCGCCTTCGGAATCCCGTCCGGAAGCGCTGAAGGGAATCGGCCTTTCGAACGTACACCGGCGCGCGCAACTCTATGGCGGTGAACGTTGCGGATTGACTATAGGTAAGGACGCGGGCGGAAACACCATGGTTTCGGTGACGGTGCCGGACGGAATTGTCCCGGCCCGGAGAAAAGAGGAACGCCGGAATGAAATACAAAGTGGCCGTTATCGAGGATGAGGAATATTTGCGGCGCGGACTGATTCTGACGACGGATTGGGAAGCGCTCGGCTGTTATGTGGTCGGAGAGTTCGGCTCTCCCGCCGCGGCCCTGAATCAGCTTCCAACGCTTCACCCGGATATTGTGCTCTCCGACATTCGCATGCCGGGAATCAACGGTTTGGAAATGATTCAGGCATTGCAGAAGGAATTGAACTGCGTCTATATTGTCATTTCCGGTTTTGATGATTTCACATACGCCCAGCAGTCCATTGAGTTGGGCGTAATGGGATATTTGCTGAAACCGATAGATGACGACGAACTGGCGCGGACGATTCGCAAAGCGACGGCCATACTGGAAAAACGGCAACCGGCCGCGCCGGCTGAAAATGAAATTGGTGAAGGCGCGCTGTATCATTCGTTTGAATACCAGGCGGAAACGGCCAAGGATCATTTTTTGCAAAAAGCCCTTGCCCTTATTCAAACGCGATACAATCAGGACGACATCAGCGTCAAATGGCTTGCCCACGAGTTGAACGCGAGCGAGAGCTATCTGTATAAATTGTTCAAGGTCAAGACCAGCTACACGATTCATGACTGGATTACCCACTACCGCATGAAACTCGCCATGAAGCTGATGAAGGACGCACAACTGCGCATCTACGAAATAGCCCGTGAAGTCGGATACCGGGACGTGCGCCATTTCAGTTCCGTTTTTAAAAAGCATTTCAATTTGACCCCGACGGAGTATAGGGGCGACTGATAAAATACCGTACAGTTTTACCCACCTTTTTTACCGTTTTGACTCGTTGTTGTATGCCCTGTCATGTGGTACAGTGAATTTGCCGCAACAAAACGCATCCGTATTTCGCAAGACGAACACATCGCGCGCGCAAACATTCATCTTCAGGCTTCCATTTGACAGGAGAATACGCCATGAAAAAAATGTTATTCCTCGTGTTCGCATCCGCCCTGATGCTTGTATTCCCGACCGCTCGATCGGCAGACGCCCCGAAAACGCCTCCCGCTCCCGGCAGCGGCGGCACCATGACTCTGTACTACGCTCCCACCACCGACTGGGCCGATCCGGTGATTCAGGAATTTCAGGAACTGACCGGCATCGAAGTTGAAATGGTCAACGCAGGCGCTTCCGAACTGTTCAGCCGCATTGTGGCCGAAAGCGCCAATCCGTTGGCCGATGTTGTTTGGGGAGGCTCCGCCGACACATACGCCAGCTATAAAAAATACCTCTTGCCCTATAAATCCACGGAACACGATTTTATCGATCCAAGTTGCGTTTTTGACGGCAACTACGCCTACGGCTGGTGCATGGAGCCGAGCCTGTTCATTTACAACAAAAAACTCGTCTCCGCCGACGAAGCGCCCAAAGGCTGGGCCGATCTCGCCAACCCAAAATGGAAGGGAAAAATCGCGCTGGCCGATCCCACCAAGTCTTCCTCCGCGTTTGGCGCATTGGTGACGATCTACCAGGCGTGCGGCGAAAAAATATTCGAAGACATCGTCAGGAACCTGGACGGCAAAGTTGTCAACGGCACCGGCAACGTCTACAAATACACATCCGACGGCGAATATCTCATCGGCGTCGCCTTTGAGGAAATGGCGATGAAATACATCGACGCCGGCGGCGATTTGACGATTGTGTATCCGTCCGAAGGCATTCCCATGGCTCCTTCCGCCGTCGGCATCGTCAAGGGCGGAAAGAATCCGGAAAACGCCAAAAAATTCATCGACTTCATGCTTGGCAAAACGGTTCAATCGCAAATGGCCGGTTTGTGGCGCCGCACTTCCCGCACCGATTTGCCCGCGCCCGCGACCTTGCCTTCGCTCGACAACCTCGTCATCATGGACACCTACGATCCAACCTGGGCATTGGAGCACGGCCAGGAGCTTGCCGCCAAATTCCGCGATCTCATTACCGAATAATTCACTCGTGAGGTCGGAAGGGAGAGTGCCTGCTCTCCCTTCCAATCCGCATAAAGACGGAAGCAGGTTCATGCCATGTCGAATAACGTACATATTCGAAACGTCGCCAAATATTACGGTGAGTTTCTCGCCATCCCGGAACTCTCGCTCGACATTCGCGAGGGAGAGTTTTTCACCTTGTTGGGACCGTCCGGCTGCGGAAAAACCACACTGCTGCGCATGATCGCCGGTTTCAACACCATCGAGGCCGGCGCCATCAGCTTTAACGAAACGGTCATCAACCACCTTCCCGCCGACAAGCGGGATATCGGCATGGTGTTTCAGAATTACGCCATCTTCCCGCATTTGACGGTGAAGGAAAACGTGGCCTATGGTTTGAAAGCGCGAAAGATCAAGGGAACGGAACTCAAAGAACGCACCCAACGCGCCATGGAAATGATGCATATAAGCGAACACGCCGCGAAATATCCGCAAAAGCTTTCCGGCGGGCAACAACAGCGCGTCGCGCTTGCCCGCGCCATTGTCATCCAGCCGAGCGTTCTCTTGATGGACGAACCGCTCAGCAACCTGGACGCCAAGCTCCGCGTGGAAATGCGGACCGTCATTCGCCAGGTTCAACAAGCCTTGGGCATCACCACCATCTATGTGACGCACGATCAGGAGGAGGCGCTCTCCATCTCCGATCGCATCGCCATCATGAACAAGGGACGCGTGGCGCAACTCGGCGCTCCTTTCGAAATATACGCGCATCCGGAGAATGCCTTTGTCGCGGACTTTATCGGAACGTCGAGTTTTCTCGATGTCGAGATCGCCAACGGCACAATCGCGATCCCGGGCAAAAAACCCTTGGCATGCAAAGCCAAACGCGACTACTCCGGCAAAGGCATTCTTTCCGTCAGGCCGGAAAGCGTCATTTTGGGCGAAACGGAAACGAGCGATCTGCACGGAAAAATCGTCACCGCCACATTCCTTGGAGATTCCGTCGCCTACGCAATCGAACTGGATTCCGGACAGGCTCTCGCCGCCAACCAGTATATGAACATGCCGGGACGGACGCATTCCGCCGGCGAAACGGTCGGCATCCGCTTCCTGGAAGAACGGCTGAACCTGTTCGACGCTTCGGGCGAGGAGGCTTTGCTGTGAACAGAACATCCGACCGCCTCTCATTCACGGAATGGAAACAGAAGTATCTCACCTTCTGGAACATCGTGATTGTCGTCACCCTGTTTCTGGCCATGTTGTTTATTGTGTATCCTTTCGGCAATATGTTTTTCCAAAGCTTTTCCACCAAGGACGGCGGCGCCGGTTTCGATAATTACGAAACCTTTTTTAAAAAGCGTTATTATTACAGGGCGCTTTTCAACAGCCTGAAAATCTGCGTCACCACCACCGTGGCCGCGCTCGCCGTCGGATTGCCAATGGCGTATATCGCCAGCCGCCTCAATATCTGGGGCAAGCGGATAATCGACGTCGCCGTCATTCTCTCCCTGCTTTCGCCGCCTTTCATCGGCGCGTATTCCTGGATCCTGATGTTCGGGCGAAGCGGCATCGTCACCAGGTTCCTCGCCGAATTCGGCATCGATCTCGGGAATATCTACGGTTTCAAGGGAATTGTACTCGTCTTTACCCTCAAGCTTTATCCGTACGTCTACATGTACGTTTCCGGCGCTCTCGGCTCCATCGACGCCTCCCTCGAGGAAGCGAGCGCAAACCTTGGAATCACCGGCCTGAAACGCATCTTCAAGATAACGTTCCCGTTGATCATGCCGACCATCCTTTCCAGCGGGTTGATCGTTTTCATGACCGCGCTGGCGGATTTCGGAACGCCCTTGCTGTTGGGCGAAGGATACAAGGTTTTGCCTGTCCTGATTTACGACGAGTATCTCAGCGAAGTGGGAAGCAATACCTATCTCGCCAATGCCATGAGCGTACTTATCGTCATTATCTCGGGTTCGATCCTCCTGGCGCAAAAATGGGTGATTAACCGGAAAAGCTACAACATGAGCGCGCTGAATCCGCCCGCGATCAAGCAATTGACCACAGGAAAACGGTTTCTCGCCTCCGCTTTTGTGTGGACTGTCGCCCTGGTCTCCCTTATCCCGCAAGCCGTCGTCGCCTATACGTCGTTTCTCAAGACAAAAGGCCCGCTCTTTGTCGAAGGATACTCGCTGGACAGCTACCGCTACATTATTTTCAAGCTGTCCCGAAATGTTCACAACACCTTTGTCTTTGCCCTGATCGCTCTCGCAATCATGATCGTCATCGGACTCCTGTTGTCCTACATCATCGTCCGGAGGAGAAGCAAGGCGACGGGACTCCTCGACTTCCTGATCATGTTCCCGTACGTTCTGCCCGGTTCGGTTTTGGGCATAGGCCTTGTCAAAGCATTCAACCAGGGACCGCTTATCCTGGCCGGAACAATGTGGATCATGATCATCTCCTACACGATCCGCAAGCTTCCCTTTACCCTTCGCTCGAGCATCGGCATTCTCTACCAGATCGACCCAAGCGTGGAGGAAGCGTCCATCAGCCTTGGCGTTTCCCCCATGAAAACGTTCTTCAAGGTCGTGGCGCGAATGATGATGCCGGGCTTGCTTTCCGGAGCCGTCCTGAGTTTTATTGCTGTCATTAACGAAGTCAGTTCGTCTATAATCCTCTTTACCGGGCGGACCGTCACCATGTCGGTCACCATCTTCTCCGAAATCAACCGCTCGGGTTACGGAACAGCGGCGGCTTTGGCGACTCTGCTCAGCCTGATCACCGTTTTCTCGCTGCTCGTGTTCCGCAGGCTTGGCGGAAGGGACGTCGTCTAGTGCAACCATCGGATATCATCCTTGGAATCGACCTCGGCACCTCGAGCGTCAAGGCCGCGCTTCTGGACGCGAGGACAGGAATACTGGGAAACGCCAGCCGCGACTACACGGTCGACATTCCCCACCCCGGTCGGGGCGAACAAAATCCGGAAACGTGGTGGCAATCGCTTCTCGAAACGCTCGCGGAATTGCGGCGACAATATCCCGGACCGTTCCGCGCCGTTTCCGCCGTCGGACTGTCCGGACAGATGCATGGCATTGTTCTCGTCGACGCGGATAACCGCCCGCTTCGTCCAGCCATCCTCTGGATGGACAGCCGCGCGTCCGATATCGCCAAAGAACTTGAAACGCGTTTGGGACGGGAGAATGTGGCGAGAATTCTGCACAACCGCATCTTCCCCGGATTCGCGCTTCCGTCCCTGGTCTGGGTGAAAAAACACGAACCCGACATATATAAAAAAATCGCCTGGGCGCTTTCGCCAAAAGACTATATCCGTCTGCGCCTCACCGGAGAAATCGGAAGCGAATGCTCCGACGCCTCCGCCACCGCCATGTTCGACGTCGGCAAGGGAATGTGGGCAAACGATATTCTGGAGCATTGCGGAATCGATGCGAAAATTCTCCCGCGTCCCGCCGTCTCGACCGATATCGCCGGAACCGTACGCGCGCAATGCGCCGACGAAACCGGGCTGTCCCGGAATGCCCGGGTTGTGTACGGCGCCGCGGATCAACCGGCGCAAAGCATCGGAAACGGTGTATGCGGGGAAGGGCAGGTCATCGCCAATATCGGCACCGGAGGGCAGGTGTCCTGCTTTTCCGCGACCGACCGCTACGATCCGCGGTTGCGCGTCCATACATTTCGTCATGCCCTGGCGGACAGCTTTACCGTGTTTGGCGCGGCGCTGGCCAGCGGCATGTCCCTGAACTGGTTCGCCAACAATATTGTTGGTGAAAAGTCGTTCGCCCAACTGACCGAGGAAGCGGCCGAAACGGAACCGGGAAGCGACGGACTTCTGTTTCTTCCCTATCTTTCCGGCGAGCGCTCGCCGCATATGAATCCGGACGCCAGCGCCATGTTCTTCGGTCTGCGGCTGGAACACGACAAGCGACATCTCACGCGCGCGGTGATGGAAGGAGTCGCGTACAGCCTGCTGGACTCTCTCGTTATTCTCAAAGACCTCGGCGTTCGCTGCGACTCGATCATCGCTTCCGGCGGCGGCGCGAAAAGCCCGCTGTGGCTGCAAATCCAGGCGGATGTTTTCAACCATCCAGTCGCCGTCTCCGAAGAAAGCGAACAAGCCTGTCTCGGCGCGGCCATTCTCGCCGGAAACGGAACGGGAATATTTCCCGATATTCGGGAAGCCGTCTCCAGGCTTGTTCATTTGGGAGACGTTGTCTATGCGCCGCGCGCGGCGCACGCGTCCCGCTACCGGGAACAATACGAAATCTACCGCGAGCTGTACCTCGCCAACCACAAGGCGATGGAACGGCTGCGCAAGGAAAGGAGAACGTGACCATGAAATACGGCATGTACGTGGCTTATTGGCTGAACGAATGGGGCGCGGACTATAAAAAATACATCGACAAGGCCGCGGCAATGGGATTCGACGTTTTGGAAATTTCATGCGCTTCCTTCAACAGGGAATACGATACCGACGCGAAACTGGACGCGCTCAAAGCCTATGCCGACGAAAAAGGCGTGCTCTTCACCGCCGGATACGGACCGACCGCGGCCCAAAACATTTCGTCCGCCGATCCGGAAACGGTGAAAAACGCTCTCGCTTTTTTCAAGGCGTTGATGCCCAAATTGCATCGGCTCGGCATTGATCAACTCGGCGGCGGACTGTATTCGTACTGGCCCGTCGACTACACAAAACCGGTGGACAAGCCCGGCGACTGGAAACGCGCCGTCCTCAACATGAAAATCGTCGCCGACCACGCCGCCGAATACGGAATCAACCTGAACATGGAAGTGCTGAACCGTTTCGAAGGCTATCTCCTGAACACGTGCGAGGAAGCCGTCCGCTTCGTGGAGGAAGTGAACAAGCCCAACGTCCGGATTATGCTCGACACCTTCCATATGAATATCGAGGAAGACAACATCGGCCAAGCCATCCGCCGCGCCGGCGCAAAACTCGGACACGTGCATCTGGGCGAAGCGAACCGCAAAGTGCCAGGGAAGGGCAGTATGCCCTGGAACGAAATCGGCTGCGCCCTTCGGGACATCAAATACGACCGCGCCGTCGTTATGGAACCATTCGTCATGCAAGGCGGAACCATCGGCTCGGAAATCAAGGTGTGGCGCGATCTCGTTTCCGACGCGTCCGAAGCGGCTCTGGATCACGACGCGCAATACGCGTTGCATTTTGTCCGGCAAGTTTTTGAAGCCTGAAAGGCGGCGCACATGTCTCAACCCCTTCGTCTCCATCTCGTACGCCATGGGCAAACATGGAGCAATCTGCGCCGCATGATGATCGGCGGCGGCGGAAGCGCGCCGCTGACTCCGAAAGGACGGGAAGCCGCCAAACGCCTCGGACTCGGACTGCGCGACACCGTCTTCTCCGCCGCGTACACAAGCCCGCTCGGCCGCGCGGTCGAGACCGCGTCGCTCATTCTCGAGAATGTTCCGAATGCGCCAACCCTTCGGGAAGCGGATGGTTTGAGAGACGTTTTTTGGGGCGATTTGGAAGGCGGAATTCCCGACGACGTGCACATCCTGAAAACGCGCCACGAAGAGGATTCGCTGTTTCCCATGGGTTGGTGGGACACGCCGGAATACCGTTCCGTCTACAACGGAGAAACGATTTGCGAATATCTTGCCCGCTTTGAACAAACGCTCGCCGACATTGCCGATCGCCATCCTGAAGGCGGAAACATCCTCGTCGTCTCGCATGCCGCGCTTGGCAGTTTCCTCGCCAAACACGGCGCGGATATTGATCAAATGGACACGGAGAACATCTCCCGCCTGCCGGAAGTCGCCAATACAAGCGTCTCCGTCGTCGACCGCGAAAACGGAAAATTCACCGTTCTCCGCGTCAACGATTTGTCGCCCATTCATGAAGGCGAAAAATTGGCCGGGGAAATTCCCCCCCTGCGAATGTGTCTTTTTTCCGATGTGGAAACGATATACGAGGCGAAAGGGCTTTTGCTCGGATGCGCCGATTCCCGATTGAGCGAACGCGGAAAAGAGCAGGCGAGACGGATGCGGGAACAATACGAAAACGTTCGGTTCAACGCGGTTTATTGCAGTCCGCTTGGCCGCGCGCGCGAATTGTGCCGCCGGGTCGCGGGCGAAAATCGCGCCGTGCTTCATGACGATTTGCGGGAAATCTCTCTGACTCATTGGGAAGCGGAACGGAAATCCGTCCTGTCCGCCCAATTCCCGAATGAATACGACGCGCTTTCCTCCGGAGGCGAGGCGCTCCTGCGCCTCATATCCCGCGTCGACGGAGAAAACGGCGCCGCCGCCGCCGCGCGGCTC
>DAIPJX010000280.1:0-2775 GCA_036770065.1 Planctomycetota bacterium | reverse complement strand
CCCGGCGCATGCCGGCCGGCGGATATGAACGCCCGGCGGACAGGTTCCACCTTCTTTGCGAAGCGGCCAAGGACGGGGGCTTGTACGCGTTGGGAAACAAACTGTTTTCCCGTCGGCTGTTCTCCTCGATTGATAAGCCATGGGTAACGCCATTCCTGACCGAGGCGTTTTGCCGGGCCGATGCAATCCGCACGCTTTCCCAGCCCTGGATTGCCGTCCGCAACGCGTCAACGCCGACGGATGCCGAGTTTTCGGCCTTTATCGAGCACTATGCCGCGCTTGCCGGCGATGGGGGAGGGGGCGCATGGCGGATGTGAGCGTGATCATTCCGGCCTATAATTGCGGCGATCCGCTTTTGGAGACGGCGGCTTCGATCCTGCGGCAACCGGGGGTGGCGGTTGAGGTCATTGTCGTCAACGACGGATCGGATGCCGGGCGCTTTCCCGATATGGACCGCCTGCATGATTCGCGCGTGGCGGTGGTGACGCATGCGAAAAACCGGGGCGTTTCGGCCGCGCGGAATACCGGCCTGGAGCGGGCCTGCGGCAAGTATGTGATGTTCGCCGATTGCGGCGATACGGTTGAACCCGATTGCCTCGCCCCGTTTTTGGCGGGGGTTCGGGCGGTTGACGCCGATGTGGGGATAGGCGGCTTGCTGCTGGATGTACGCGGGGATTTGGCGCAAATGGGGGCGGAGGCGCCGGATCTTTTCCCGGAGGGATGCTTGCGCCTTTCAGCCGGTTCGGCCGTATATGAGCGATCGGGGTTTTCGGAGTTGCTTGCGGCGCTGCTGGAGAACGACTTGCTGCATCCTGTTGGCGGCAGACTGTACAAGCGGAGTTCGCTGCGGGGCATTCGCTTTGATGAAACGGTTCTTTGTCTTCTCGAAGACGAGCTGTTCAACCTGGACGTCTTGCTGAGCGTCGAAAAAGCGCGCATGGTTCCGTCGCTTGTCGCAAGGCTCGCCGTTTCCGGTCCGGAAGCGCTGTCAAACAAGTATGACGGAGACCGGGCATTCAACCTGGTGAAAGTTTGGCGACGGTACGAAAAACTGTTTTTGGCGTTCGGCGACGGTTTGGCGGCGTCATTGCGCGAGCAGTGCGAGCGGCAATTTGTTTTGCAGTATGTTTCCTTGTTGGCGAATTGGCGCCGCGAGGGCGAGTTCGCCGATCCTGCCGCCATGTTTCACACGGCGCGGGAATTGTTTGCGATAGAGCCATTCCGTACCGTCGCCAACAATCGCGGCTTGAAGGAGGAATTCATCGTTTCCACATTGAACGTTCTTCTTGACGTCGCGGTTCCGCAGCTTCGCAGGCGATCTTTTATCAATAATGCGCACGGCGATTTCGTCCAACACCTGGCGACCGCCCTCGAAATGGTCCAAATGGGCAATCCCGCGGAAGCGGAACGCTACGCCGCATTGTCCCGTCAAGCCGGCGGCGAACAGGCGGGAGTCGGAATAACTCCCGATTCGCTGTGGAGGGCGGCGGATGACTAGGGGGCTGATATTCTCAAGCGCGTACAATCTCTTCCTTGTTTGTTGGCTCAAGGAGTCGGGAGTCCTGGGGGAACATTGCGACGTACTGCTTTCCAGCGCGGACGACGCCCTTGCGGCGCGATTGCGGGATAGCGGATATTTTGAAAACGTGATGACGCTTGCCGACAGCAACGACCGTGGAATCAACATAATACAGCGCTACGAAGCGATGAACCGGATACTGCACGGTTCCGGTCGGGTCATTCGCGGCAGATCCCGTTATATGGAGCTTCTTTCACCGGGCCGTTTTTACGGCGCGGAAATAAAAGACTGGGACAAGTACTTTTCCCATACCACGATTTTCGAGGGTCTGGTTCCGCATATTGACTATATCCGATGGAAAAACGGGGTGGTGTCCTGTTGGGAACATGGCATCATTTCAGTGAAGGGCTCGAGGATCCGTTGTTATTCATTTCCTCATTGGGCGGATTCGCACAGTCTATGGCTTGGCGTCCATGGCATCGGCCATCCACGCGATTCGCTGAGCGAACTGTGCGCAAGCCGCCCAGAACTAGCCGATCCAAAACTTCGACGGCAGGTTGCGTTGACCGGAATCCCCGGGATTACGCGTGACAATACGCGGTTCGGGCAAGCGATGGAAACATTATTCGAGATAAAAAAAGACGTTTCTTTGCCCCCCGGAATGATTTACTTTCCACATGTCATTAAAGCCGAGGAAGATTTCCTGCGCATGGAGCGGAACTTTCTTGAAGAGGCCGTAGAGGTTCTTGGAGGAGAAAACATCACGGCAAAGACCCATCCCTATTGGAAAAGCTCAACGCTTCCCGCCGGAGTGAATCCGTCTCCCCTATCCCATATTCCATGGGAAATGCTGGTATTTGAAAGCGGGGGATGTGGAAAACGGCTATTGGCCGCCCCTTATTGCACGACAGCGCTCATTTCGCCAAAAGCGTATTTTGACGAAGAGCCGTATATACTTAATCTCGCTCTTCTTTTCTCGAAGAGCGCTCGCGACGAACTGAGTAAACTTGAGTTGGAGCTGGCGCGCGATGTGAAGCTGTTGTATCGTAATCCTGAAAAATATTGTATTCCTGAAAGCTGGGACGAATCACGGGAATTTTTACGACGATACAGGGACGAGACATTGCCCGGCGACAAAGGACGCGGATAAGGGAAAATCATGGAGCTTGACGGCAAAGCGGTATTGGTGACTAGTACGCAATCCATCTTGTAATTTATGATTTAAATTCATATCCTTCGGTCATGTGTTCAACTTT
>DAIPJX010000279.1:0-2777 GCA_036770065.1 Planctomycetota bacterium | reverse complement strand
CGCTGACGACTCCGGAACAATTTCAGGATGATTCAGACAGAACTTGGTATTGGTTCTTCGGCAGGATGGTGGACGACATGTTTATGAAAACCGACGATATCCGCGAAAAGTACCTTAATTTTTTCGCCTCCAAAGGCGCGACCATTGTTCCGTCCGATTCGCTTGTGCCGCATAACGACCCGACGTTGCTGTTTACCGGCGCGGGCATGAACCAGTTCAAGGATCAGTTCATGGGTTTGCGCATCGAATACCGGACCGCCACGTCGTGCCAGAAGTGCATTCGCACCGGCGATATCATGAACGTGGGCGTCACGCCCGCACATCACACAATGTTCGAAATGCTGGGCAATTTTTCCTTCGGCGATTATTTCAAGCGCGAGGCGATCACGTGGGCATGGGAATTTTTGACCGTGGAGATGGCCATTCCGCCCGAACGGCTTCAGGTTTCCGTTCACAACGACGATGACGAAGCGTACGGCATTTGGGAAAAGGAAGTCGGCCTTTCGCCCGAAAAAATCAACAAGCTGGGCGATCACGACAATTTCTGGCCCGCCGACGCGCCCAAACTCGGCCCGAACGGCCCATGCGGCCCGTGTTCGGAAATTTTCTATGATCGCGGCGCGGAGTATGGCTGCGGATCGCCCGACTGCGGCATCACCTGCGATTGCCGCCGGTGGGTCGAGATTTGGAATCTGGTTTTTACCCAGTACGACCGCCAGCCCGACGGGTCGCTCGTTCCATTGCCGCAAAAAAACATCGATACCGGCATGGGCCTCGAGCGCATGGCCGCCTGCATGCAGGGCGCGCCGACCAATATGGACATCGATATTTTCCAGCCCATTGTCGCGGCGATTGCGAAAATCGCCGGAAAGCAATACGGCGCGGACAAGGGCGAGAGCGTGTTGATGCGACGCATAGCCGATCATATCCGGGCCATTGTTTTTTGCATCAGCGACGGAGTTCTGCCGGCCAATTCGCACCGCGGGTATATTCTGAAGCGCCTGTTGCGCCGGGCCGCGCTGGACGGGCGCACATTGGGCATTCGGGACGCGTTTCTCGGCGGGCTGGTTCCGGTGGTGGCGGAGGCAATGGCCAGGCCGTATCCCGAGTTGACCGGCCGCGCCGCCGCCATTGCCGAGACGGTGCATGTGGAGGAAACGAAATTCCTGACCACGCTGGAGCGCGGCCTGGCCAGGATTGAACAGGCGGTTCTCGAAACCAGGGAAGCGGGCAAGGCGGTTCTGTCCGGCGAAGCCGCGTTTGAATTGTACGACACCTACGGCTTCCCCTACGAGTTGGCCGAAGAGGTGGTCGCGCGCGAGGGGCTGGCGGTTGACCGTCCCGGCTTCGACGCCGCCATGGCCGAGGCCAGGGCGAAAGCGCGCGAAGGCGCGAAAATGAAGGGGGACGTATTCGCCAAAGGCCCGCTCCAGGAAGTGAAGAAGCTGACGACGTCGACCGAATTCACCGGGTATGACGGGTTGCGGGCGAACGCCCGGGTCATTGCCGTGGTGAAGGGCGATGCGCTTTCCTCCTCCGCCGCTCCAGGCGATCAGGTCACGGTCGTTCTCGACAAAACGCCGTTTTACGGCGAGTCGGGCGGGCAGGTCGGCGACACCGGCCTTTTGGTGGGCGGGAACAATCTGGTGGTGCGGGTCGAGGACACGCAAAAAATCAACAACATCTTTTTGCATATCGGCGAAGTGGAATCGGGCACGCTCTCGCCCGGCATGGAGATCGCCGCCGAAGTGGATGCGGAGCGCAGGCTGGACATCATGCGCAACCACACGACGGCGCATTTGCTGCACAACGCGCTGCGCGCCGTGCTTGGCGACAAAGCCGAACAGAAGGGTTCGTATGTCGGGCCGGATCGGTTGCGTTTCGATTTTCAGCACGCGTCCGCCCTTTCCTCGAGCGAGAAAGAGGAAATCGAGGAACTGGTCAATCGCCGCATTTTGGAAAACGCGCAGGTCGTGACCCGGGTCATGACGATTGACGAAGCGAGAAAACTGGGCGCTATCGCCCTGTTCGGCGAAAAATACGGCGAGACGGTTCGGGTGCTTTCGACGGGCGATTATTCGGTCGAACTGTGCGGCGGAACGCATATGAAGGAGACGGCGCCGATTGGGTCGTTCCGGCTGGTTGCGGAAGAATCGGTCGCCGCCGGCGTCCGGCGCATTGAAGGCGTGACGGGACTGTCGGCGTTCCGGCTGTCGCAAAGCCAGGGCGAGATGATTGCGGGCATTGCCCGGGAATTGAAGACGCCGGCCCGCGACGCGATTGAACGCGTCCAGTCGATGGCCGCGCAGATCCGCGAATTGGAAAAAACCCTCGCTTCGGTCAAGACGGCCCAGGCCAGGGGAAAAATCCGGGAAGCGTCCGCCGAGGATATTGGCACGATTCGTCTTCTCGCCGTTTCCGCCGGTGAAATCGGCGGCAAGGAGCTTGGCGATTTGGCGCGGGAAGCGGTGAGCGGACTCGGCGTGAACGGCGTTGTCGTTCTGGCCGGCCATGACAACGGCAAGGCCGCCCTGGCCGTCGCGGTCGGCAAGGGTCTGGCGCCGTTGAAGCTGAAGGCGGGCGATATTGTGAAAAAACTGGCCGTCATCATCGGCGGCGGCGGCGGCGGCAAACCCGACTTCGCCCAGGCAGGCGGCAAGGAACCGGACAAGCTGCCGGAAATGCTCCGGGCCGCGCCGGAGGTGATTGGCGAACTGTTGCAATAAGGGCCTGTCAGGAAATAACTATAGCAACTTTTCCGAAGAAACGCAGCTATA
>DAIPJX010000071.1:0-10197 GCA_036770065.1 Planctomycetota bacterium | reverse complement strand
TGGAGAAGAAATCCAGGGAAATCATGGAAATCTGAACCATTTCCGTTCGAATCGCGAGTACAAAAAAGCATCCTTCCCCGGAAGGATGCTTTTTTCAAGGCCAAACGCGGGAAAACGGTCTATTCCGGCTCTTCCCCGGGAGCGTCCAGCAAACGCATATCGTCGCGCACGGCCGACTGCAAGGACGGCATCGGCAACTCCTCAACCGCCGCCCCGGATTCGGAACGCACAACGGCATTGCCGTTCTTGTCCATCCTGACCGACAACAAACGGAACCGCCCAACCATGCGACGCAACTCGTCCGCCTGCCGCGACAAGGCAAGCGAGGACGACGCGGTGCTGCCCGCGCTCGACGTATTCTCCTGAATCACCAGATCAATCTGCGACAACCCCTGCGCTATCTGCGCCATGGCAAGAGATTGCGCCTTGGACGATTCGTTGATGTCCGCGAAGATAGACGCCACCTTTTCCGTCGCTTCGACAATTTCCCTGAATTCCTGATCCGAACGCGCCGCAAGCTGCACCCCGGCCTGCATGCGCTCGTTCATGGCATGAATCATCGCACTCGTCTCCCGCGCCGCTTTGGCCGATCGCCCGGCCAGGTTTCGCACCTCGTCCGCAACCACGGAGAAACCGCGGCCCTGGCGGCCCGCCCGTGCGGCCTCGACCGCGGCGTTCAGGGCAAGCAGATTGGTTTGAAAAGCGATATCGTCAATCAATTTGGCGACAGTGGCGATTTTCCCGCCCGACTGCTGAATCTCGTTCATGGACGAGACAAGTTCGGTCACGGCGGAATAACCACGCTGGGCGGCGTCGCGGCTGTCCATGGCGAGCTTGCTCGCCTCCTGCGACTTGTCGGTGTTGTCCTGCGCCTGTTTATCGACGTGATGAACGGTTTGGGATATTTCCTCGACGGCGGAGGCGGAGGTCTGCGCGCCGAGCGAAAGCGAACGCGACGCCTCGGACACGGCGGCGGCGCCGTTGCCGACACGGTCGATGGCCTGGCTGACTTTCGCCAGCGCATCGTTCGTATGGAGCATCATCGAGGTCAGAGCGCGGCCAAGCTGGTCATGGTCGGAGCGCAGCGGCATGGAGTGGGTATAGTCGCCGTCGGCCATGGCGTTGGCAAGCCGGATTTCCGCGCGGTTGGCGTCAATGACGTTTTGCAGGGCGCGCGCCAACTGGCCGATTTCGTCGGTCCGCCCCTGATCGGCCGACGGCACGTCGATGGTCAAATCGCCCCGGGCCAGCCTGGACATATGGGTAATGATGTTACGCACCGGACGGCTGATGCGCCAGGTAATGATCAAGCCGGCGACCATGGCGCCGATCACCCCGATAGCGGAAAAAAGGGCCATATACCAAAACCGAAGGCGAGTGGAGGCGACAGCGTCGGCGGAACTTTCCGACGCGACGTCGGCGGCGCTTCGCGCTTCGTCGAAACTGGCCTGCAACTGGTTCGAGGCGTAGAAGGCGGCGCCGTAATCGTGGGACAGCCCCTCCACCTGCATGGCGGTGTCCGATTGCGTCTCCACCGCCCGGCGAACAGCCATGTCGGCGCTGGTGACGATGTCGGTGTTCAGGTCGGCAATGCGCTGTTCGCATTCCTGCCGGACGGCCCGGCCGGCGAGGAACAGGATGTCGTACGCTTCGCGCGAAGCCCTGACGAACAGCGGTCCGCCGCGAATCAGGTCCTCGACCAGCAGATTCAGTTCGCCGAGTTTTATGATGAACAGATTATGGTTGTCCTGCCAGCGGACGAGAGATTGCTCAAACGCTTCCCAGGCGACTTTATCCTCGTCGGACCGCGACAGCGCGAGGTAGTGCGCTTTCGCCTCTTCCATGCTTTCGCTGGCCAGGCGTATATTTTCCAGTTGCATTTCCTGCGCGGCGCGCAATTCGCCGCCGACCAGGTGGCGCATATTGACGGCGAGCAGGAGCGCCCGCTCGGCCTGGTTGATTTCCGCGAGGGCGAGACGCAGCCGCGACACGGCGAACGAACGCGGCAGCATGACGTCGGCCATTTCCTGAAGCGCGGCGGATGCCTGTTGTTGACCCTGTACAATATCGGTGATGAGGGAATCGGCGCGGTTTTGAAGATGGACGTTTCCGGTCAGCGACTGATCGGCGGACGCCAAAAGTTGCGATAAATTCTGAAGAGCCCGGTTATTCTCGTTCAGCGCGGAATCGGCGGTTTGCAGCGCGAATATTCCGGTAATCCCGATAACAAGCGGGATCAGGGAAATGGCGATAAACACGCAGGCAAGTCGGATGGTCAAGCTGTTCATGACGTCCTCGAGTGGTTGGTGGCCTGTAAAACCCGGCAAATACAATACCGTTCGGTATCGCATTATAAAATATTTCCGAACGGATTACCATATTTTTGTATCGCCTTTCGACGAGGAAAAGCGCAGGCGGCGGGCGATTCGCTTTTTTAATGGAACAGACGGGGGGTGATAGGGTAAAATGGGAAAAGATTCGATGGTGATTCTTTTTTTCTCCGAATAGGGAGAGGAACCGAATGCGCTTGCTTGTCTGTTGGGTTTCAGTGTTTTTTTTCGTCGCGCGTTTTTTCGCGCCGCTGTCCGCCGGAGAGCCTGAATTTTCCGGGGAGATCGTGATTGGCGCGACGTTCCCCCGCACGGGCTGGCTGGAGGACTACGGATTGTCCGCCTATTACGGGGCGAACACCGCGGCCAAAATGGTCAACGAGGCGGGCGGCATCAACGGCAAGCGCCTTGTCCTGGAGTGGCGCGACAACCAAAGCAATCCTCTCCTCGCCGACGCCCAAATACGCGAACTGGTGGAAAAGCATCATGTGCCCGCGATACTCGGGCCGCTCATGTCCGATTCGACCCTGAGGGTACAGCCCACCGCCCGCGAGCTGGAGGTCGTCGTCATGAGCCCGATGTCGACGGTGGAGGAATTGGCGGAGGAGGATCCGTGGGTTTTCCGCGCCTTTTTCGGCAACGCAGCCGAAGCGGAGGCGCTGGCGCGTTTTCAAAGCGACAAATACGGCGCGGCCACTTGCGTCATTCTGTATGATTCGCGTCACGCGGTCAGTCGGGAATTGGCCGACATCATGCGGGAAAAAATGTCCGACATGGGCGGTTCCTGTCTTGGCGTGGCCAGCATAATCGACAGGCAGGGGAGAAAGGATTATTATACGGCGATGAATTTTGTCGCCGAGCTCGCTCCCGATTTCGTCTTTGCTCCGGTGCACGCGGTCGAAGCGACGGAATTGCTTCAGACCGCGAAGACTCTCGGCATAACCACCCGTTTTTGCGGCAGCCACACCTGGGACAACCAGATCGTTTTCGAGGGAACGGGCGTGCGGCTTTCGGGAACGTCGTTCGCCAGCGCCCTGTTCGAACAGGCGTTCAGCCGGTCCTTCCGGGTTTTTTACAATGCGATGGAGCAGGCCGGGATGGATACGCCGGACGCGTCCGCCGTGTGCGGGTATGACGCGGTCATGTTGTTGGCCCAGGCGCTCAAAAACGGCGAAACGCCGGAGGAAATCCGGCAGGGCCTTTTGCAAATCAACAATTTGATGCTGGCCACCGGCCGTATTTCCATTACAAACGAGGGCGGTGCGATCAAGTCGGTTTTGGTGCGCGTGGTTGAACGTATCGGATACCGTATGGAACCGGTATACGCCGAACGCTACGATTCGCCGCATCCGGCGGCCCAACGTTGAAAAGAGAGGGGACTCCATGAAGCTGGCGCTTTGTTTCGCGATTGCGATCGTGATGGGCGCGGCCGTTGCCGCCGACGGACCGAAAACGCCGCCCAACTGGCATTCGGGCGTGGGGACGTCGATGTTGAGCGATCCCGAAGCCGCCGGCGCGGAAGCCGCGGCCGCGGCCAAGGCCAAGCTTGGCGGCGTTCCCGCCAAGCTGGTTGTGATCGGCGCGGCCGAACCGCAGGTGACGCGCGCCTTGATCCGCGGGGTCAGCGAACATTTCAACGAAACGATCATTTACGGGTGTCAGGTCACCAGTCCCCTCACGGCAGCGGGCAACTTCCCCGAAGTGCCGACAATCGACATCCCCGCCGGCGTGTGCGTGTGGGCGCTGGGCGGCGACGTCGATATCGATGTGCGTTGGGTCGCGACGTACCAGGACGACGACGACGGGTATTTCAACGCGGGCGTCGCCTTGGGCGAACTGCTGCGTCCCATGGCCGAGGAGACGGAGCGCCCGGGGAAAATCATCCTGACCTTCGGCGATCAGTACAACGGCACCAACAAGGATTTCGCCGCCGGGTTCAATGAGGGCCTGAACCGCTCGTCGCCGATTATCGGCGCGGCTTCGGGCAACATCACGTCGAAGGTCATTATCCGCGGTGAAATCCAGACCGGAGTGAATGTGGGCATTTTCATTGGCGGGCAGTTCACGCTTGGCCAATCGTTGAACGGCGGCACGCATACGCCGGAGACGGCGGACAGGACGCTGAGGGAAGCGATTGCCGAGGGTGACGGCAAGGAGCCGTTTTTCGCCCTTGTATTCAACTGTCGCCGCCGCCGCTTGGGCATGATCGAGCATAATCAGCTTGGCGAGGAGTTGAATGCGATAAAGCGAAATCTTCCCGGAATCGATTTTTTCGGATTTTACGGTCCGGGTGAAATCGGCTCGAAATCATTCGGCGCGACGCCCGAGGGCGTCGGATTTACGGTTGTCGCCGCCGTTTTCTTCGCCGAGGAGTAGCGCGTCATTCCTCTTCGGGCGATTTGCTGGAATTGACCGAGACCACTTCGCGCATTCGTGATATTTTTTCCGCGAGAAGAGCTATCGGTTTGCTTCCCTGCAAATGGACGGTCAGGACGGGATTTGTATTGTCTTCGTCTGTTTTCATGGAAAAGCTTTTGACGACGAATCCGTTGTTTGTGCACATTGACAGGATTTTCGCCGCCGGTTCCCGTCCCGGGGTGTAGTTGTAATAAACGGTCAGGAGACTTGCGGCGCCGAGCGCTTTTCGCATTATGCCGGTATAGCCGAAGACGACGACAAAGTGCCCGACGGTCGCGGCCACCGCCAATACGGGCAGGCCGCCGCCGCAGGCCATGCCGATGCCGGCGGTGAGCCAGATGGTTGCGGCGGTGGTGAGGCCGTGGACGATGTCTTTCCTGACGAAGATCAATCCGCCGCCGATGAATCCGATGCCGGAGATGATTTGCGCCGCGACCCGCGAAGGGTCGAGAGCCACGTTTTCGAGGGAGAGAACGTCGGAGAAGCCGAATTTCGAGACCAGCATCATAAGCGCCGCGCCGAGTCCGACGAGGGCGTGGGTGCGCATTCCCGCGCTTTTCAGGCGAAATTCCCGCTCCAGTCCGATCAAGGTGGACAAAAGGAACGCCAGGCCGATTTTTTCCAGTTGCACTTCTCCCGGACCAAACAGTTCCATGAAAAAATTGCCGAACAATCCCATATTCCGCCTCCGTCACGGTTTTCGCTTTTATCTTTCATCTTACCGGCGCGGGTGATAATATCAAGGCCTTCACGGCGAACGGGGGGAGGGTGACAGTGCATTTGGATGAGCAATCCCGGCACTCGGGCTTCATTATTTGGGTTGACGGCGACGCTTGTCCGGGCCAGGCGCGCGAGTTGTTGTGGCGTACGGCTGTTCGCCGTCATGTCGGGACGGTTTTCGTCGCGAACACGCCGTTGTATTTGCCGCCGTATCCGGAGCTGTCGTTTCAGTTGGTTCCGTCGGGGCCGGACATGGCGGACGATTATATTGTCGAGCATTCATCGCGGGACGATATTGTGGTGACGGGCGATATTCCTTTGGCGGCGCGGTTGGTGGAGCGTTCGGTGTGCGTGTTGAATCCGCGCGGCGAGGAGTGGAACGAGGCCAATATCGGCGAGCGTTTGGCGATGCGGAATTTGATGGAGGAGTTGCGTTCCGCCGGTCTTCCCACCGGCGGTCCGTCCGAGTATGGCCAGTCCGACAGGCAGCGGTTCGCCAACGCGCTTGATCGCGCCGTGGCCAAGCGGATGAAAAAAAATTAGCGGGACAATTATCCATGATGAAAATTCCCGGTCCCGCTTCCGCCGGACCAGGAATTTTTACCCGCACTGCCGGGGGGAAAATCCATGCGCGCGGTCAACCTGATGATCAAGCCCGCCAGTTCGGCCTGCAATATGGCATGCCGGTATTGCTTTTACCGCGATATCGCCCAAAACAGGAACAAAGCCTTCACAGGCATGCTTCCGCGCGGGAGACTGGAAACACTGGTCGAAAACGCGCTGGCGGACACCGAATTATATTGCGGCTTCGCTTTTCAGGGCGGCGAACCGACGCTGGCCGGCCTGGATTTTTTCCGCGCCCTTCTCTCGTTCCAGAAAAAACACAACACAAAAAACATCCGCATTCACAACAGCCTGCAAACCAACGGCTACGCCATCACTGCCGAATGGGCGGATTTCCTGGCCGAAAACCACTTCCTCGTCGGCCTGTCCCTGGACGGCCCGCCCGACGTCCACAACGCCAACCGACCCGATGCGCAAGGAAACGATACATTCAATCGCGTTATGAAAACACTGCACCTGTTCCGCGAGAAAAAAGTCGAGTTCAACATTCTCAGCGTCATAACCGGCAAAAACGCCAAACGCATCGCCTCGATCTACCGTTTTTTCACAAAACATAAAATGGAATATCTGCAATTCATCCCCTGCCTCGAACCGCTCGGGAACGAGCGCGGACTGGCGGACTGGCATTTGTCGCCCGACGAATACGGACGCTTTCTCGTGCGGCTGTTCGATCTCTGGTTCGCCGATGTGCGGGCGGGACGGTACACAAGCATCCGGCATATCGACAATCTGCTGGGGTTGATTATGGGAAAGGCCCCGGAAGCGTGCAACATGACCGGCCATTGCGCCGTCCAGTTCGTGGTTGAGGGGGACGGCGGCGTCTATCCATGCGACTTTTACGTGCACGACGAATGGCGCATGGGAACGGTCGACACGCCGTTGTCCGAATTGCAGAAAACGGACGCGGCCAGACGATTCGTCGAAGCGTCGCTTCCGCTTCCCGCGCAGTGCGGGGAATGCCGCTGGGGAGCGCTCTGCCGCAACGGATGCCGCCGGGACCGTGTCGCGGCGGCGGGCGCGCCCGAGCCGATCAATTATTACTGTTCGTCATTCCGCCATTTTTTCGACAACCGGCACCGGCAACTCCGCGAAGCCTGCGCGCTCCTCATGAGCGGATAGCGGCGCGGGATTATTTCGGCAACGCGGCTTCAAAAAACAAAAACCCCGGAACGGGAGAAAGCGCACGCTTTCGACGTCCCGTTCCGGGGACACGCAAGGAGGCCGTAGCAGACTAGACGCCGATTCCAAACAGCGTCCCGACTTGATAGACGGCGAATGTCGCGACATAGGCGACCGCGGTCAGGCTGATCATCATGAAAACCGCATACTTCCATCCTCCCGTCTCCCGTTTCGCAACCGCGATGGTCGCGACGCACGGCAGCGAAAGAAGCGCGTACACCATCATGCAAAACGCCTGGAGCGGGGTATAGCGTTCGGCCAGCTTGTCCCGAAGGCTGTCGGAATCCTCGTCCGCCTCGCCGACCGAATAGACGATGCCCATTTGGGCGACAAACACTTCCTTCGCCGCGAACGAACCGATGATCGCGGTGCCGATGCGCCAGTCGAATCCGATCGGCAGAAGAACAGGTTCAAAGAATCTCCCGATGCGGCCGGATATCGAATACGCGAGCTGCTCGCCCGCTTCCGCGTTGTCGATTTCCTCGTTGGCGGCGTCGAAAGCGGCCCGTACGTCGTCGCGGTAGGCCATGGCGGCGGCAAGCGCCGTTTCATCCGCGTCCAGCGCGTTGATCGCGTTCTCGCGTTCGGCCCCGCCGAAATCCTCGCCGAACGCATCGTCCATCGCGTCCAATTCGTCGACGATGCCGGAAAACAGCGCGATTGCGCCGCCGCCGGGGCCACCGTAGACGGCGGCGAGCGCGTTTTCATGCGCCTGTTCGGCCTCGGCAAATCCCGGCTCCCGTTCCCAGAACTCATTTTCGGCTTCACACATGGCCAGCCCGGCGGAGGCCCATCGCGCAATCGCGCCCGAACCGTCCGGCCCGAACCGCGTTCCAATGCCGGCGACGCCGTCCATATAGTCCCGGAGCGCAATTTCGCGTTCGGAATCATAATCGCGTTCGAATTCCGGCTTTTTCGGGTACGCCGTCATTGCCCACAGAAGAATGCTGACGCCGAGAATAATGGTGCCGGCCTTTTTGCAATATTCTCCGGCGCGGTCCCACATGAGCGTCAATACGGCCCTCAGAGTGGGCATGCGGTACGGCGGCAGTTCCATGACGAACGGCACGGACTCGCCCTTGAACACGGTGGAACGAAGCAGTTTCGCGCCCGCCACGGCGAAGACGATTCCCATGACGTAAATAATCCACAGCATCCACGCCTGAAGATATCCGGGAAAGAACGCCGGAATCAGCAGCGAGTAGATGGGCAATCTCGCGCCGCAACTCATAAACGGCAGGACAAGGATTGTCGTCAGCCGGTCGCGTCGGTTTTCCAGCGTTCGGCATCCCATGATTGCGGGGACGGTGCAGCCGAATCCGAGAAGCATGGGGATGAACGATTTCCCGTGCAGCCCGATGCGGTTCATGATCCGGTCCATGATGAAGGCGGCGCGGGCCATATAGCCGGTGCCTTCAAGAAAGGCGATGGCGAGAAAAAGGAGAACGATGTTGGGCAGAAACACCAGCACTCCGCCAACGCCGCCGATAACGCCGTCGACCAGAAGGTCGCGCAGGGGGCTGTCCGCCGCTTTCGGCCACAACTCCATAACGGCCGCGCCGAGACCGCCGAACCCGTCCTCGATCCACTCCATCGGTTTTTCGGCGAGGGTGAAGACGAGTTGAAACATAAGGTACATCAAGCCGAGAAAGATCGGCAGGCCAAGAACCCGGTGAAGCAGCACCGAATCTATCCGGTCGGAAAAATCCGTGCGCGCTTCCGGCGTTATTTTCGACGTCTCCCGGCAAAGCCCCGCAATCCAGCCGTAGCGCGTTTCCGCCGCGCGGATTTCCGGCGCGTCGTTCTGTTCTTTTTCAAACCGCTCCCGAATTTCCGCGATTCGCCCAATCAGCGTCTTGTCGGCGATGCGCCCGGTCATATCGGCGTCGCCTTCGAGCAACCGCGCCGCCAGCCACATTTCGGGGAACCGGTCCGCCATTTCCCGATCCGCACCCGCCAGGCGCTCATCAATCGCCTCGACCGCCCGGACCAATTCCTTCGGATAGCGAATGATGTGCGCGGAGGGCGGCAGGGAATCCGCAGCGTGCGCGGCGGCGGCGAGCAGCTCGTCCATCCCCTGCCCCCGGTTGCCGACGGTCGGAACGACGGGCACGCCAAACAACCGCGACAGCGCCGGAATATCGAACTCATACCCGCGTTCCTTTGCGACGTCGGCCATATTGAGGGCAAGGACGAGCTTGACGCCCAACTCGGCCAATTGCGTCGCAAGATACAGATTGCGCTCAAGGTTGGACGCGTCCACAACCTGCACAACGACGTCGGGCCCATCCTGCACGAGGAACCGCCGCGCCACGACTTCTTCAGGCGAAGCGGCGGACAGCGAATACGTTCCCGGCAAATCGACGATGCGGAAACGCCGTCCGTTCTTTTCCACTATGCCTTCTTTTTTCTCCACCGTAACGCCGGGATAATTTCCGACATGCTGCCGCGACCCGGTCAGCGCGTTAAAGACAGTGGTTTTCCCCGCATTGGGATTGCCGGCCAAGGCAATGACAAGCTCTTGCATTTCCTCATCTCCAATAGCTCTCGCAGAATGTTTTATCAACAAAACTTGCAGGTAAAAAAAAGACACTCCTTCTACGGCGTCGGCGTCACTGAAATGAGAGCCGCTTCATCTTTTCGCATCGACAGATGATACCCGCGAATCTTGATGTCCATCGGATCGCCCAAAGGCGCGATGCGTTCGACGTGTACGATTGCGCCTTTGGTCAGTCCCATTTCGGTCATACGTTTTTTGAGAGCCGCGTCTCCGCCAAGCGCATTGACGACAGCGCTGCATCCAGGCTGGATGGCGTCCAGTTTAACCATGTTCTCCATTCCCTCTCTCCTGTTCGTTTGACTGTCCGCGCCGCTTCTTTTTCCACAAACGCGTGGAGCGGCGATCAAGAATCGCGGAAAATTTTTA
>DAIPJX010000278.1:0-2789 GCA_036770065.1 Planctomycetota bacterium | reverse complement strand
TTTCTGAACAGGATGGTCGCAGTATACCGCATGGAACTTGTATGTCAAGTTGATCGAATAATATATGCCAATCAATGAAAATTGATTGGCATATATGGTAATCTCATGATTTATAGTGAGAATTTCATGGGATTGTTACATGCATGAACTTGTCTGTCAAGTTGGCGCGTATGTATGCCGCATCACGTGATGATGCGAGAAGCTATCGTTTGACAACGGTCAGGTTCGCGGTTGAGGATATTGCGCGGGCGGCGGTCGGGATTCTTCTCAATGCTATTGCCACCAGATCAAATAAAGTCGTCATGCGCATGTTCCCCGGCGAGATCATCGAACGCGGCAGCGTCATTAATAGAAATGCGTGACGGCCGAATGCCGCCGGTTACCGGACAACCCGGAATTCATCTTCATTCCATCGCCCATAAAGAAGGTTTTCCAATAAGCGAAAATCCATGGCCAGCGTGACAAAATCCCAGTTGTTGCCGGCGGCGTATTGTTTGACGCAAGCGGCATCGGCTTCGCGCCGAGGGTTTCCCGGCCAGTCGAGAAGAACCGCGCGCGCGTAATTCTTCTTCCACGATTCAAAAAGAGTCTCCATCAAATACGCCGCGCCGTCTTCGCCGTATTCTTCGACGAATTGTTCGCGAATCTGTTCCGGCGTGCGCCGATTGCCGTTTTCATCGGTGACGAAACGCCCGGAAGCGCCCAGTCCCCCAAATCCCCCCCGTTCCCCGCTTCCGGTCAAAAAGCCGCGGTTGAAATACAGCGTCCCCGGTTCTTTTTCGTGTTCTTCCCTGAACCGCGCGTCCGAGCCGAGGCACAGCGCCCGGCAGTCATGCACGTTTGGTTGCACGAGTATTGTTCCGGATGGCGGAGACAATCCCTCCGTTGCCCGGCCGCACAGGCCAAATGATAAAAGAATCGCCGCATAGCCGTCGGCGCCGCAGGCGCGAATGCGGCGCTCAAGTTCCCGGCGAAGATTCGCCGGATCGTCGTGCAGGCCGATTTCCAGCCAGTCGATGGAATACAGGATCCCCGCCGGAGCGGAGCGCAGCAGCCATTCTATTTCATCGCGCAGCACTTCGCAGGCGACAAGTTTGTATTTTTTCATGGATGCATTCCTTTGCGGTCACGTCCGCATGGTACACGGATGTGACGATATTTTCCATATTGCCTTCAGACTTCCCGCCAAATAGGTCGATAGAGCAAACAGTCAACCGTGTGCCGCATGCGTTACCGCGCGGCGTGCCCGTTTACGATCATGGCAGGAGAATAGCTCGTGCGTACATTTCTTGTGCTTGTGGCAATGCTGACCGCCCCGTTTGCCCTGTATGCGTCGGGATGCAGGCAGGACACGCAATCCGCCTTTCCCAACGGGCCGGAGGTGAAGAATCTTGCCGCCGGATCGTTCGAGGCGAATAATCCGACCATTCCGTACATCCCGCCTATCGATCCGGAAGTCGCGGGTACGTCCGAGAGCGCGACAGCCCGGATGCTGGCGGTTGCGGACAGGCAGTCGCGCCTTTCCGGGAATTACGAAGCGCCCGGTCTGTTTGTTCTTCCCGAAATGGATGCCCCCGCCGCCGCATCGCACAACAGCGGCGACATTATGGCAATGTCTCCCGCCGGCCGCGTGTACCAGACCGTCGTTCCCATCGGCACAATCGATCCGTTGCCCGAACCGGTGCCGTCCATCCCGTCGATAATGCCGGGTGCGCACGTACAGTCGTTTCCGGAGTTCTGGTCCAAGCCCGCGTATCTGGAGCCGTCTCCCGGCCTGGCGCCGCTTCCGGCCGACATTCACTCCATGGCTCCGGCGGCGCCGATTTCCGCTCCTTTGCCTTTCCAGCCGGCGTCTGCGCCCGGCCCGAGAGCGCCTGATGTTTTATCCATGCCGGACTCGATACCGGGAGTATGGTTTGGAGTGGAGGATGAACCAGTGGCGGTGAACGGATCGCTTGAAGTTCGCCGTCCGGCGGGGGAATCGATGCCCCCGCCGTCTCTGTCTTTGCCGACCTCGTCGCGGACGGCGTCGGTTGGCGATGTTCCGCCTGTTTTTTTGGCGCCTGTCCTGCCGCCTGGCTTGACGGCGCCGATTGCGCCGAAGGCTCCCGCCGCATTGTCCCGGTCGTCCCGGTCATGGAATTTTTCCGATATGCCTCCGCTTGAAGCGGTGAAAAAGGCGTTGGAGCCATTGCCCAATCTGGCCGAGCCGGATAATCTGGAACTTCCCGCGCCTCTTCCCGGCGCGCCGGTTATGGTGGAATCCCTGCCCAGTCTTCTGGAGTCGCTCGAAAGGGCAAGCGAATCGATGTCTTCGCGTCAGTCTCCGGCGGAGAAAAAGCAAAGCATCGCCGAATCAACGAACCCAACGAAACCTTCGGTATCGGCGCGCGACATGTATCGCATGGATGTTTGGGATGAAAAAGCGCCGGCGATTGGAACGCTTGGTTTGTTTGGCGACGACGTGCCGCAATCTGTTGTCGAACATGAGGCAACCCGGGCGCTCAGGGGGAAGAGCGTTCTTTCGAAGCAGGCCGGTGAATCGGAGCAGGCGGCCGCGCTCGCGCCGCTTCCGAAAATTCCGCTTCGTCCCGCGCGGACGACGGCGATAAAACGTATTGACGCGGAAATAGCCCCGCCGCCGATGATGTTTTGACGACCCGTATTCCGCAATCGCAGCCCTGACGCATACTGACAATGCGGCGGATGTACCGCCGCATTGTTCGCGTGTATGGCGGCCCATAATCTTCTTTTTATCCGCATGTTCCACTTTTCCTTGACGTCGGGCA
>DAIPJX010000277.1:0-2835 GCA_036770065.1 Planctomycetota bacterium | reverse complement strand
CGCGGAACAACACGAATTTTCCGGAGGCGCGGTCGCCGTATTCACCCATGCAATGGCGCTTCGCGCGTGGCTGGCGCTGCATGGGCATAATCATTCCGTGGAAACCGGCGATGTGATGCAATGCGGTTTCCGGAAGGAGCGGTTCACTTTCTAGCCCCGCGCCTTTTCATTCAGGTAATCCACCGCGAACTGGGCGTACAACGCCGACCCGCGATGCAACACGCTTTCGTCCACATCGAACTTGTCGTTGTGGTTGGGATAAATTTTCCCCTTCTCTTTATTCCGGCAGCCGATAAAGCAGAAGAAACCGGGAACCTTTTCCATCAGCATGGCGAAATCCTCCGACCCCATGGTCTTGTCCATGTGGGCAAGGCATTCTTCGCCGTACAGCTTGACCGCCGCGTCGCGCGCGATACGGTTCAAATCGTCGTGCTCGTTGATCACGGGACCGAGATACGCGTGATAATCCAGCTCCGCCTCGCAACCAAGCGCCTGGGCGACGCCGGTGATAATCCGGCGCAAATCCGACTCGATGGTTTTCCGCAATTCCCGCGAATACGTGCGAATCGTTCCCTCCATCCTCACTTCGTTCGCGAGAATGTTGAAACGCTGGCCGCCCTTTATCGTGCCCACCGTCACAACCAGAGGATTCATCGGATCGTTGTTGCGGCTGACGAACGTTTGCAAATTCATGATAATCGAAGACGCGGCGACAATGGCGTCGCGACCAAGATGCGGCGCCGACCCGTGAGCGCTCGTTCCCTTGACCGTGATTTCGAAATTGTCGCAGGACGCCATGCGCCCGCCCGTCTCCAGGTTGAACTTCGGCGCATCGACATTGTTCCATATGTGCATGCCGAACACCGCGTCCACATCGTCCAGGCAACCCTTGGCCACATAATACTCGGCGCCGTGGCAGGACTCCTCCGCCGACTGGAACAAAAGGCGAATCTCGCCGGGCAGGTCGTCCTTCAGTTCCAGCAGGATTTTGGCCGCGCCCAACTGCATGGCCACATGGCAGTCGTGCCCGCACGCATGCATATTGCCGTTGGTCGAGCAGAAGGAAAGGCCCGTGTGCTCCTCAACCGGCAATGCGTCTATGTCGGCGCGGAGCATAAGCGTTTTGCCCGGCTTGCCGCCCTTGATGACGCCGATCAGCCCGTTGTAATCGGGAAATGACGTGAACGGAATGCCCATCGCTTTCAACTGCTCCCCGATTGCCCTGGTCGTTTCGACTTCCTCGAAACTCAACTCGGGATGCTGATGGAAATAACGCCGCTGTTCTATAATGTAGCTTTCGTATTTCCCGGCCAGTTCCTGAATATTCATAAAATATCTCCCACGTCTTTCAGAAGATTGGCAAAAATGCCGGCTATGATGACGGATGTGATGGTCACTGTGACGAAACCGCCGACAATCATCTGCGGCAACATGTTGTCCATAAGGTACTGCTTCTCTTCGGGAGTCTCGGCCAGCGCCTTGCACGCTTCTTCGGTCAGAATGTAATTGGGCGGAAAACCGTACAATGCCGTAAGCGACACGCCGCACGCGATAGCCCAGCCTGTTTTCAAAACAAGCCCGGAGATGATCGACAGGACCAAAAGACCGGCAACGCCGACGGCAATCAGAATAACCATCGGACCGGCGATGCTCCGGAGCATTTCCGGCGTCGCGTCCTTGAGTCCGTCAAACACGAAAATCATGAGAACGTACATCAGGAAACCAAACGATCCGGCCTTCTGAAGCGAGTTCTTGTCCAGAAAACCAAGCTCGGTGGCGATAACGCCGAGAATCAGGGTAATGACGGCCTGATTGACCTTGCCGCCGGTCAGGCGCGACAAAAGGTGGGAAATGTAGGCGACAAGCATCATTTTGGCCAAAATAAAGGCGGTCGACGAATACTTGTCCGGCACCGGCGGAATAAGCGTTTTCCGTTCCGGCGCCGCGACTTTCATGTTGCCAAGCTCGGCGTCGACTTCGCCGCCTTGCCCCTGCATGTGCTCGCCCTTGCGATACGCGCGGATCAGCTTCCTGCCTTGAATCTTCAACACTATCGCGGTAAGCGGGTAGCCGACAAAGCCCTGAACCGCATACATGGCAATGGCAAGAACCGCCGCCGCGTGCAATCCCGCCTCCGACGCCGCCTGCTGCATAAGAAGCGCCGCGACAATACCGCCCGTCAACGGAGGCAATCCGGCGATGATAAACGCCTTGTCCATCAGCGGCATGCAAATGAACCAGCAGGCCGCAATCATGCCGACAAGGCCCGCCAACGCGATAACAATGACTCTCCACTGTTCCATGAGCTGCTTGATGCTGATAATGGTGCCCATGTGCGTGACGCACAACATGATGACCAAAAGCCCGCCCAAGGGCGGTCCGAGACCCGCGCGCGACACCACGTCCTTGGGAAGAATCGACCAGAAGCCAAACAGAAACAACGTGGCGATGACAAAGACCGATGGAACCCAGGCTTTCGTCCGCGTACTGATGAATTCGCCGATGTAATACAGAATCGCAAGGATGAGAAATGCTTCGATGTTGTTCAATTCCCACGGTAGACTCATGGCTGGTCCCTCCTCTAAGAATGCCACGGAAAACATGGAACGGATACGCCAGACCTCAACATAATAATACGATATGGCATGTATTATGCAATGCTACATTTCTCTCCATATAAAAATAAAAACATCATGTCCCCCGCTTCCACCAGACGGTGAAAACGGAAGCGCAGACGGCTCTGCCACCAACCGGAACCCGGAGAGGAACCGACAATTAATAATTAACAATGAACAATGATGGAAGATTCTTCGCTTCGCTCAGAATTTTACATTC
>DAIPJX010000070.1:8688-10437 GCA_036770065.1 Planctomycetota bacterium | reverse complement strand
CCGCGAGTTCCGCAGGCGGACGCCGTCTGCGGTTTCAAGAAACGCTGGATTACACGCAATAAACAACAATAACTAATTGACAGTGAACTTTGCTCCCGGAAAAAAAATCTCCGCGGGCGGTTTCACGGGAATGAATGGCACAGCATGCGAGTGCGTCGCCGTCGCCCTTTGTTCGGCGTCGCCTGTTACGTTGAAACTTAACCGATTGGCGTGTCATGTACGCTCAATCGTTCCCAATAGACTGTACTTCTACTCGATAGCGCGAGGACATACATGAGCCAGGACGTTCGCAACTACGGAAAAGCGTTTAACACCATGCCGCTGCCGGACCTGATGGAAACACAACGGAAATTCTATGCCGATTTCCTGCAAATGGACACCCCCCCGCAGGAGCGGAAAAACGACGGTCTGGAAGCGGTTTTCCGGGAGGTGTTCCCGATTGAGAGTTATGACGGTTCTGTTCGCCTCGAATATCTGGAATACCAGATCGGCGAACCCCGCCACACTCCCGACGAATGCCGTGCGCTCCGTCTCACCTATGCGGGGCCGCTCAAAATAAAGGTCCGCCTCACCGGCAAGGTTCCGGTTGAGGAATGGGTGTATCTCGGCGAAATCCCGCTGATGATCGGCGGCGGCGAATTCGTCGTCAACGGCGCCGAAAGGGTTATCGTCACGCAGCTCCAGCGTTCGCCCGGCTGCGACTTCTCCTCCGAAGTCCACTCGTCCGGCAAACGCCTGCATTCCTGCCGCATCATCCCCGAACGCGGTTCGTGGATTCAGGTTGAAGTGACGTCGAAAGATCAACTGCACATCCGTATCGACCGATCCGGAAAAATCGCCGCGACCACCTTCCTTCGCGCGCTCGCGGTGGAAATGGACCCGGCCACCGATTTGCCCGTCGTTCACGACATCGGCAAATCCACCTCCGGCGGCGAAGGCAGGCGCATTGAACAATGGGCCCCGCTGCTTGATTCGGATGACGATATTCTGCGCGCGTTCCACCCGGTCGCGAATCTGGAAATCAACGAAGCCGTGTTGGACGAACTGGACCGTATGGAACGCGAAAACAAACCGCTTCCGGTCTGCGTCTCCCGCGTTGTCGACTATATGAACTGCCAGGTTCTGATACCGGCCTGTGCCCGGCTGACCCGAGCCGTGCTCGAACGCCGCGCCGACGGCTCCACCAAGGGCGAAGGCGCGACCGTGTTCGGCAAGTTGCGTGAAGCCGGCGTGACCTCGCTCGAGGTCATCGGCAGCGTCGACGAGAACGGCGTTTTCGTCGGCCTCGAAGACGAATTGATCGCAAACACCCTGTCCGATGATCGCGATCGCATTGAAGAATGGGGCAATAACGTTATCCGCGACATTCTTCGCGCTTCCGACGCGATGAAAAAATTGAAAACCCTCCTTTCCGGCGGGGACGCCAGCCCGGAAATCGTCGCCCGCGCCGTGCGCGAGGCCATGGTTTCCGCCCGCGACGGCCGCGAATCGAAACCGCGTTCGATAGGCGCGCTGTTTATCGAAGACGTTGACGGCGACCGCGCCATTCTTGATGATATCGAACAAAACGTCGCGGCCGGCCTGACCGCCGATTTGTCCATCCGCGAGGCGCTGTCCGACGGCGGCGATCCGAAAAAGCTGGAAGAAAACATTTTCAACCGCCTGGCGTGGCGCATCGCCTGGTCCGGCGGTCTCGACCGTGCCCAATACATTTGGTCGCTTCTGGAAATTTACAAGCGCCTCCGCCCC
>DAIPJX010000070.1:0-8678 GCA_036770065.1 Planctomycetota bacterium | reverse complement strand
CCCGGCGTCGCGCGACAAGGCGCAGGAATTGTTCTTCGAGCGCTTCTTCGACGAAAAGCGGTATTCGTTCGGCGAGATCGGGCGGTTCCGTCTGAACCGGAAATTCCAGATCCACGACGACAACCACATGACGATGTCGGGCCGGGACTTCCTGAATATTTGCCATTATCTTCTGAAACTCCGTGCCGACGAAGGCGCGATTGACGATATCGACCACCTGGAAAACCGGCGCATCCGGACGATTAAGGATCTCGTCATGGCGGAACTCCGCTCCGCCATGGTCAAACTGCGCCGCTCCACCCGCGAACAAATGGTCATCAAGGCCGCCGGCAACGAACAGGCGACCTTGGGCGATGTGTTCGGGTACGGCGTCTCCAACCCGGGCGATACCGATTTGGAAAAGAACCAGGTGTTGAACGAGGCCGATTACAAGGCGGCGGTCAAAAAATTCGGCACCGCGTCGTTCGAAGCGAAAAAGCGGCCGCTGAAACTGCTCGTCGCGATCAAGCCGGATCCGCAGTTCCGGATTCCGGTCGGCAAAATCGTCACCGAGGCGGAAGCGCAAACGCTCGAGCAGGAACAGTCCAAGGCGGAATTTTTGGAAATGCCCGCCAAGTCCTGGCTCATCGTCGATCCGATGGACACGGACCTGGTCGAAGGCGATATTATTTCCGACGAGGATTATCAGGCCGCGACCCGCAAGAACGGCATCGACTCCTTCTCCGCGCTGTCGCTCGCGCTGAAGAAGGGCGACGGCGTCGACGGCGGCCTGTACCGCGCCTATCAGGAAAAATACGGGCCTATTCCCGGCATGGCGCTTCAGAACCTGATTCGTCCGCACCAGCTTATCAACGCGGTGACCATTTCCGCCGCGATTGAATACTTCTTCGCGCGCGGCGAACTGTCGCAGGTCGTCGACCAGTCGAACCCGCTGTCGCAGCTCGTGCACGAGCGCCGCTTGTCCGCGCTCGGCCCCGGCGGTTTGAACCGGAAACGCGCGGGCTTCGAAGTGCGCGACGTTCACACGTCCCACTATGGCCGCATCTGCCCGGTCGAGACGCCGGAAGGCACGAACATCGGCCTCATCGTGTCCTTGGCGAACTACTCCGCCGTCAACGATCTCGGCTTCCTGATCACGCCCTACTACAAGGTCGAAAACGGCGTCATCAGCCATGACATGGTCTGGCTCCGCGCCGACGAGGAAGACAACCACTATATCGCGCAGGCCGACATTGAAGTCGACAAAAACGGCAAGATTCTGGTCGAACGCCCGATCTGCCGCCATAACGAAGACTTCATGCACTGTCTCGCGAACCAGGTCACGCTGGTCGATGTCAGCCCGAAACAGTTGGTGGGCATTTCCGCTTCGCTCATCCCGTTCCTGGAACACGACGACGCGAACCGCGCGCTCATGGGTTCGAATATGCAACGTCAGGCCGTGCCGCTGGTGCGCCCGGACATTCCGCTGGTCGGCACCGGCATGGAGCGCGACGTCGTCCGCCATTCCGGCATGGTCGCCCGCGCCCGCGAAGACGGGGAAGTGCTGTACGCGGACGCGCTGCGCATCGTCGTCTCTTCGAAAGAATTGACCTCGGGCCGCCGCGTCTACCGCTTGCACAAATACAAAGGACTGAACGACGGCACCACGCTGAACCAGACGCCGCTCGTCCGCGCCGGCGACCGGGTGCGGAAAGGCGATCCCCTGACCGAAGGCGCCGCGACCAAGGGCGGCGAACTCGCCCTCGGCAAAAACACCATGGTCGCGTTCATCTCCTTCGAAGGCTGCAACTTCGAGGACGCGATTCTGGTCTCGGAAAAACTGATCCGCGAAGACGCCTATACTTCGGTTCACATCGAGGAGTTTTCCTGCGAAATCCGCGAGACCAAGGTCGGCGCCGAAGAAATCACCCGCGACATCCCCGGCGTCTCGGAAGCGGCTTTGGCCAACCTTGACGATACCGGCCTTATCCGCATCGGCACCAAGGTCGAGCCGGGCGATATTCTGGTCGGCAAAATCGCGCCGAAAGCGAAGTCCGAATTCTCGAGCGAAGAAAAATTGCTCCGGGCCATTTTCGGCCGCGCCGGCGAAGACGTCAAAAACGATTCGCTGACCGTTCCCCCCGGAACGGAAGGCTATGTCATCAACGTCAAGCGCTTCTCCCGTCGCGGAGTCGGCGCAATGTCGTCCGACGTCGATCCGGAATCGGGTTTGGCGCGCGCGCTGGAAGCGCTGGGCGAAATGGGCGGCGATGTTGAAACGACCATCCCCGCCGCCGCCCTGGGCGAAGAATCCATCGGCGCCCGCGGTCGCCGCGCCGATTCGAAAACGAATCAGGAACAGGCGGTCAAGAACGCGATCAAGAAGCTTGAAACCACGACGCGCGAAAAGATCGTTGACGAAATCAACCTCAAGTTCAAGCGCCTGGTCGACGCTCTCGGCAGCGCGCCGGTCAACAAGGTGACGGGCAAAGTGCTGAAGATTCCGCGTCAGGCCGATTACGACCGCATGATGGAACTTCAGGAACAATGCCAGTTCGGCGAACTCGATACGCCCGCGTCCAAACGCGATCGCGTCAAGTCGATTTGTCTCGAACACGACCGCCGCATCCGCTTCCTGGAAACGCGCTGTGAAGTGGAAGTGGGACGCCTGCGTCGCGGCGACGAACTCCGCCCCGGCGTTCTGGAACTGGTCAAGGTCTACGTCGCGGTGAAGCGCAAACTTTCCCTCGGCGACAAAATGGCGGGCCGTCACGGCAACAAGGGCGTTGTCGCGCGTATTCTGTCCGAAGAAGACATGCCGTTCCTCGAAGACGGCACGCCGGTCGAGATGGTGCTCAACCCGCTGGGCGTTCCGTCCCGAATGAACGTGGGCCAGATTCTCGAAACCCACCTCGGCTGGGCCGGCTCCAAGTTGAACTTCCGCGCGGTGACCCCGGTGTTCGACGGCGCGAGCGAAGCGGATATCCGCGCCGCCCTGCGCGAAGCCGGTTTGCCCGAAGACGGCAAAGCCGTTCTGTACGACGGCCGCACCGGCGAACCGTTCCACGAACCGGTCACGGTCGGCAACATGTACATGATAAAACTTCACCACCTGGTCGCGGAAAAAATCCACGCCCGCGCCACCGGGCCGTACTCGCTCATCACCCAGCAGCCGCTCGGCGGCAAGGCGCGCAACGGCGGCCAGCGATTCGGCGAAATGGAAGTGTGGGCGCTGGAAGCGTACGGCGCGGCCAATATTCTTCAGGAACTTCTCACCGTCAAGTCCGACGACGTCGACGGCAGAACAAAAATCTACGAAGCCATGGTCAAGGGCGAAAGCACGGTTGAACCCGGCATGCCGGTTTCGTTCGATGTGTTGTGCAACGAAATTCGCGGCATAGGCCTCAATATCAAGCTTGACCGCACCGGGCAGTTGACGACGGCGGAAGAGGAAGAGTAATCCGATAACTGTTGATGCATAACAATCACTACCTGCACTCATCGAAGGGAAGACAATGGACGAGACCCAGGACTACAACAGCGCAGCCGATGCCGCCCGTGACTTCAAACAGGATGCGGAAAAGACCATTACCGAACTCAAGGGCCGGGGAATTAAGGGGTTTTTCGACTTCAAGTTCATGTATTTCCCGATAATCGCCCGCTATGTGTTTGTGGTGACGGTCATTCTCTCCGTACTCGGAATGGGGATGGGAGTGCTTGGCGGTTTGTCGGTCATGGTCTCGACCGGATTCATCAACGGATTGTTGGCCATTGTTTTCGCGATTGTCGGCGGGGTGTTCGGCATTCTTTTCACCCGCATCATGTTTGAAATGATTCTGCTCGGCTTCAAGGTGTACGAAACGCTCCAGGAAATCAACCGCAAGACGAACGGCTGATTCCCGCTTGTTCCAATTTGCACAATTATGCGCAGTCGCCGCCGAATGCTTCGGTCCGACGGCTTGATAAAATAGAGGACTGTCCCATGCCCGAAATGAGCTACGAACGCATCAATGACTACGGCTCCATCACTATTTCCCTCGCCAGTCCCAACGATATCCGGTCCTGGTCGTACGGAGAGGTGAAGACGCCGGAAACCATTAATTACCGCACCTACCGCCCGGAAAAGGACGGTTTGTTCTGCGAACGCATTTTCGGTCCCGAACGGGACTGGGAATGTTCGTGCGGCAAGTTCAAAGGCATCAAGTACAAAGACATTATCTGCGATCGTTGCGGCGTGAAAATCACCCACTCCAAAGTGCGCCGCACCCGCATGGGCCATATCAACCTGGCTGTGCCGGTCGTGCACATCTGGTTTTTCCGCGCCATGCCGTCCCGGCTCGGGACGCTGCTTGGCGTCAAGTCGACCGCGCTTCAGCAGATTATTTACTTCCAGCGCTATGTCGTGACCGACCCGGGCGATACCCCGCTCAAGATGGCGGAAGTCCTGTCCGAAGACGGGTACCGCGACGCGCGCGACAAATACGGTTCCTCCTTCAAGGCCATGATGGGCGCGGAATCCGTCCGCGAACTCTTGAAGGGCCTCGACCTGATCACGCTCGAACAGGAACTGAAGGAACAACTCGCCGTCTGCACCCAGAAGTTGAAAACCGAAACGCTGGTCAAGCGCCTTCGTTTGGTGCAGGCGCTCATCGCCGGCAAAAACGATCCGGCCTGGATGGTCATGGACGTCGTCCCGGTCATTCCTCCGGACCTGCGCCCGCTGGTTCCGCTCGACAGCGGCAACTTCGCGACGTCGGACCTGAACGATTTGTACCGCCGGGTCATTTACCGCAACAACCGCCTGGCGAAACTGCTCGACTTGAACGCGCCGTCCGTCATTGTCCGGAACGAAAAACGCATGCTGCAACAGGCTGTCGACGCGCTCTTCGACAACAGCCGCTGCAAACGCCCGGTGCAAGGCGCCGGCAACCGCCCGCTCAAATCCCTGACCGACATGATCAAGGGCAAACAGGGCCGTTTCCGCGCCAACCTGCTCGGCAAGCGCGTGGACTACTCCGCCCGTTCCGTCATTATCGTCGGTCCCGAATTGAAGCTGGACCAGGTCGGCCTGCCGAAGAAAATCGCGCTTGAACTGTTCCAGCCGTTCATTATCCGCAAGCTCAAGGAAAAGGGCCTCGCGGACACGATCAAATCGGCCAAGACCATGCTCGAGCGCAAGGACGAGGAAATCTGGGACGTGCTCGAGGAAGTTATCGAAGGCCACCCGGTCATGCTCAACCGCGCGCCGACCCTGCACCGAATGGGCATTCAGGCGTTTTATCCCGTGCTGGTCGAAGGCGAGGCGATTCGTATTCACCCGCTCGTCTGTTCCGGCTTCAACGCCGACTTCGACGGCGACCAGATGGCGGTGCACCTGCCGCTTACGGTCGAGTCGCAGGTGGAGGCGTCGCTGTTGATGATCTCGACCGCGAACATCTTCTCGCCCGCGCACGGCAACCCGATCATTACCGCCGACCTCGACATCGTGCTCGGCTGCTACTACCTGACCCTGGTCCGGACCGGGCTCAAGGGCGAAGGCATGGTGTTCAAGGACATCATGGACGCGATCGAGGCGTACGAGGAAAACCTTATTCACCTCGGCGCGCGCATCTACGTCCGCATGCCCGACGATATGGAGGTTATCGCGGAAACGCGCGACGACGAACACGTCCGCATCGAATTCGACAAGGGCAAGAACGGCGTCGTCAAGAAGATCCTGACGTCCGCCGAAGAGCCGAAACGCTCACGCCGCAAATTCCTGCCCACGTCGGTCGGCCGTATTTTATTCCACGACATGATGCCCGACGGCATGCCGTTCTACAACAAGCGCATGAACAAAAAAGCGCTGAACTCGGTCGTGTCCGATTGCCACCTGCGGCTCGGCCGCGGCGCAACCGTCGAATTCCTCGACGCGACCAAGGACACCGGCTTCCATTACGCCACCCTGTCCGGCCTGTCGTTCGCGGCGTACGATCTGCGCACCCCGTCCACCAAGGCCGCCATCATCAAGTCGGCCGAAGACAAGGTCGCAATCATCGAAGAAGCCCACATGATGGGCGACATCACCGACGGCGAACGCTACAACCAGATCGTCGACGCCTGGACGCACGTGACCGAAACGATTACCGGCGACCTGCTCAAGGAATTGAAGGAACACACGACCCGCAACGGCGAGGCGTACCTGAATCCGGTGTGGGCCATGTTCGATTCGGGCGCCAGAGGTTCGACTACCCAGATTCGCCAGCTCGCCGGTTTCCGCGGCTTGATGACGAAGCCGAACGGGCGAATTATCGAAACGCCTATCCGCGCGAATTTCCGCGAGGGTCTGCGCGGTTTGGAATACTTCTCTTCGACGCACGGCGCGCGCAAGGGTCTGGCCGATACCGCGCTCAAGACCGCCGACTCGGGGTATCTGACCCGCAAGCTGGTCGAAGTCGCGCAGGACGCCACCATCACCACAATCGACTGCGGCACGGTCAACGGCGTCGCCAAAGGCGCGGTTGTCCAGGGCGAGCACGAAGAAGTCAGCCTGGCCGACAACATCTTCGGCCGCGTCGCCTGCGACAATATCGTCGATATTCTCACGGGCGAACTGGTGGTCGCCAAAGGCCAGTTGATCGATCGTCCGGCCGCGCTCCGGATTCAGGAACTCGATCTCGGCAAGATTCGCGTCCGCAGCCCGCTGACCTGCGAATGCACGCACGGCATCTGCGCCAAATGCTACGGCATGGACCTGTCCACCGGCAAGATTGTCGAACCGGGCACGGCGGTCGGCGTTATCGCCGCCCAGTCCATCGGCGAACCGGGCACGCAGCTCACCATGCGTACGTTCCACATCGGCGGCATTGCGAAACACGCCGTCCGCGAATCGGAAATCCGCGCCGACGTCGGCGGCCATGTGAAATTCGCCAATTTGAAAGTCGTCGAATCCGTCCGCAAGGATGAAAAAGGCCAGGATATCCGCGTTCCCATCGTTCTCAACCGAAACGGCGCAATCGTCATCGCCGACGATCGCGGCCGCGAAATCGGCGAACCGGTCGATGTGCCGGTCGGCGCGATTCTGAAAGTCAAGGAAGGCGACGTGGTCAAGCCGCGTCAGGCGGTCGCCAACTGGGACGCGTACAACACGCCGCTGTTGTCGGAAAAATCAGGGTATGTCCGCTTCGAAGACATTGTCGAAGGTTCGACCATGCGCATCGAATCGGACGGCGGCATCGAGCGCAAGGTCATTCTCGAGCACAAGGGCGATTTGCAGCCGCAGATCATCATTCTCGACAAGGACCGCGAATCGATTCTCGCCTACTATTCCGTTCCGGAAAAAGCCCACTTGCGCGTGGACGAGGGCGAATTCGTCGAAGCGGGCGAGGAACTCGCCAGAACGCCGCGTGAAATGGGCACGACCCAGGACATCACCGGCGGCCTGCCGCGCGTGACCGAGTTGTTCGAGGCGCGCAAGCCGAAGGATCCGGCGGTCATGTCGGAAGTCGACGGCATTGTCGAATTGGGCGAACGCCGGCGCGGCAAACGGCAGATTCTGGTCAAGTCCGATTCGGGCCAGGTGTTCGAACATCTCGTTCCGCAGGGCAAGCACGTGCGCGTTCATACCGGCGACCGGGTCAAGGCGGGCGAAGCGCTGGTCGAAGGTCCGCTGGTGCCGCACGACATTCTCGCCATTTCCGGCGAGGAAGCGCTCCAGAACTACCTCTTGGGCGAAGTGCAGAAAGTGTACCGCGCCCAGAACGTGCGCATCAACGACAAGCATATTGAAATCATCATTCGCCAGATGATGGGCAAGGTGAAGATTGAGGATCCGGGCGACACCCAGCTTCTTCTCACCGACGCCGTGTCCAAATCGCTTATCACCAAGGTCAACCGCGACGTGGTCGCGAAGGGCGGACGTCCGGCGCAGTTTGTCGGCGTGTTGCAGGGTGTGGCGCGGGCGAGTTTGTCGTCCGAGTCGGTGGTTGCGGCAGCGTCCTTCCAGGAGACGACCCGTGTCCTGACCGACGCCGCGATTGCCGGCCGCCGCGACAACCTGCGCGGTTTGAAAGAAAACGTGCTGATTGGCCGCATGATTCCCGCCGGCACCGGCTTCCCGCAACTTCGGAAGTCGAATATCCGCACCCAGCCCCTGCCGCGTCTCGACCCCCAGGGCGATATATCGCCCGAAGATGAGATCGGCGTAGACCTCGACGGCATATTGAACCTATAATTAACAATTAATAATGAACAATGAACAATGAAGGAAGAAATACATTTAAGACCCACTCGCTACCGCTCGTTCATAGCTTCGCATGGAGCGAGCGGTAGCGAGCGAATGAGGAATGTGGTTTTTCCGCCATTGTTCATTATTCATTGTTAATTGTTAATTTGAATTAGTTTTGCATTGCATTGCCGGGGATATTCGTTACAATAGCCCCGATCTTTTGTGAGCTCTCTTTTCCTCTCGATAGTGGCTGTCGCGGGGAAGGGGTTTTACATACACAAGAGCCGAAGAGTTTTCTTTGGCGTGCCGTAACTGGCGGCATTATTTGTAAAAAGTAAAAGGTAAGAGAGAAAGAAAAACAGCAAACTATGCCTACAATCAACCAATTGGTCCGCAAGGGCCGTAAACAACCCAAGTTCAAGTCCAAGGCCCCGGTGCTGGAATCCTGCCCGCAGCGCAAAGGCGTCTGCGTCCAGGTCAAGACCACCACCCC
>DAIPJX010000069.1:0-10525 GCA_036770065.1 Planctomycetota bacterium | reverse complement strand
GGCTTCCCTGCCAGCCCCGTTCATCCCTGACTGTAACGCAATGGATGGACCCGGCATAGTCGGAGCTTTTTAAGAATTTTCGCAGAATCTCTTAAAAAGCATTAGAGGGAGCGGAGATACACATCGGCGAGCAAACCGCTGGTGCCGTCGGTTCGTTCGAACGAGGAGCGTTCGCCAATCACGTTGCCGTTCCGGTCTTTTTCGTACTCCCGGGAATAGTTCAGGTTGATCGACTTGATGCCGGCTTCGGCCAGGGTCATTGATTCTTCGATCCGGTTGACGCCGTCGCCGTTCAGATCGCGCCACAGACGAAGTTCGCTGTATATCGCGTCGTTTTCGTCGATAACGCCGTCCCCGTTGTTGTCGAATTGGGCAAGAGCGTCGAATCCGTTGGCGAATCCGTTTTGATCGCCAAAAAGTTCGGAAACATCGTCGACAACGCCGTTGCCGTTCCGATCGAGGTACAGGAATGCGTTGTTGCCGGTAATAAAACCGGTCTTGACCGGCGAGCCGTCGCCTTTGATGTCGAAATACACGCCGTCCTCGGCGGAACTCAAATTGATGCCCTCGTCCCCAAGGTCAAAAACCAGCGGGTCGGTCAACTGCATGAGTTGTATATAGGTCCAGATGTCGACTTCCGCCGACTGTCCGGACGCGGCCCATTCCTGGATGATCAACTCCCGCGAGGTGGCGGTATTGACGGAAAGCGAGGAAAAGGCTTGCCGGGAAAGAATGCCTTCGAATCGCCATTCGCTCGACGCGAACATGCCCTGAAAACCGGCCGAACCGGTCTGTCCCGCATTGCGGGCGTTCACAAGCGCGCTCGCCGCATCGCGTTCGATTGCAATGGAACTGGTGGACAATTTGGCGCCGTTCGCTGTTCGTTGCACTTCGGCATACCGGACATACGTATCCTCTATCGTAATGGTGCGGCGGATATTGTCTCCGCCGACATTGACCATGTTTTGTTCTTTGCCGGCCGCGATCAGCTTTTCGATCAGTTCAAGAATGCTGTTGAACTGTTCATCGCTTTCGCGCATCCGTTCCATTTGGCTGGAGCTGAGAACGACGGTTGTTTCGGAATCGACGACAATGGTTCCCGATTCGCTGACCGAAGCGCCGGGAATGCTTTTTGCGAGTTTGCCCAACAACACGTCGATCGATTGCAAAACCGTTTCGGATGCCGCACGCTGCAATTCCCGGGTAAACAATTCTCCGTCGACCGCATCGTTTCCCTGCGTGACGGACGCTGCCGCCGCTCCCGTTCCCGATGTCGCCGGTATTTCCTGCGTAGTAACCATGTTCTCCTCCAGACTGACTGAAATTGGCGTGCCTTCCCGGAGAACAGCAAAACGGTTACCAGTTGCCCGTTTCGACCAAATAACCTGAAATCTTTACAAAAAAATATGAAAATCATCCGTATTCCCAAAAAAATCGCGCAAACAAAAAAAAGAGCGGACGTGGAATCGGAAATTTTTGCCGGACAATAAGGCATTTTTCACCTTTCCCTTGCCCGCAGGGAGAAAGGCGCATAAAATATATAGAGTGTTTTGTTTTGGTTTATATTGAATGAGGAGTGCAGCAGAATGCCAGCGCATATTCTTGACGGCAAAGAAGAAACGGCGACCATCCTTGCCGGGGTGGAGAAAAATGTCCGGCTTTTGGCGCAAGCGGGGAAAAAGGCCAAGCTTGTCGCCATTCAAGCCAATGACGATCCCGGCACCGACTGGTACGCGCGTGCGCAGGCGAAGCATTGTGAAAAAAACGGCGTGAACTACGATCACGTCAAACTCTCCGCTTCCGCCAGTCATGACGATGTTCTCGCGGCAATCAAGACCGCGTCGGCGGCTTCCGACGTCAGCGGCATTATGCTTTTCACCCCGCTTCCCGCCGGGGCGAACCATTCCGCCCTCGCCGAAGCGATTCTTTATGAAAAAGACGCCGAGGGCGTGCATCCGTTCAATCTTGGCCGGTTGCTGATCAGCGGTTCCGTCATTCCGTCGCCTTGTACCGCGCAGGCGGCGCTTGAGCTTATTCGTTCGGCCATGCGTCATGCGGGAAAGGAAATCGCCGGTTCGCGCGCGTTGGTCATAGGCCGTTCCGCGACAGTTGGCAAGCCGCTCGCCATGATGCTGACGGCGGAGCATGCCACTGTCACCATCGCCCATACGCGTTCCGATTTGCGCCAGCTCATGCTTGACGCCGAGATTGTCGTCGCCGCCGCGGGCGCGTCCGGCGCGAGTTGGCGAGCGTACGAGCGGAAGTGGAATGGATGGAAGGCCGGGAATGGCGAGAAGCCTTCGCATCCCAATCTTGAACCTTTGGTGACGGTCGACATGGTTCGGCGCGGCGCTGTCGTCATCGATGTCGGCGACAACAATGTGCCGGAGGAGATTCTGCCGGGCGGCGGTCCGTTGTGCGGTGAGGATGGCCAGCCGAAGATGAAGTATTCGGGCGATGTCGATTTTGAAAAAGTGGGTGATGTGGCGGGTTTCATTACCAGGCCGCGCGGTTCGGTCGGTCCGTTGACGAATGCGTTTCTTTTGCGCAATGTCGTGCTGGCGGCGATGCGGCAGTATGGATTGCGCGAATGATTCTTTTGGGCGTGGATTTGGGTGACAGGCGGGTCGGGTTTGCCGTATCGGACGAGGAGGAGCGGTTGGCGGTGCCGTCCGGTTTTGCTTCGGTGCGGAGTTTGGCGGACGCGCTTTTGGCGGTGCGGGAAAAGGTTGAGGCTGAGCGGGCGGGGCTTGTTGTGCTTGGCCATCCGCTCAATATGGATGGTCGTCCCGGGCCGAAGGCGAAGGAGGCGGAGCAGTTTCGCGGTATGCTGGAAGAAGCTGGTGTGGCGGTTGTTTTGTGGGATGAGCGCTTGACGACATCGGAGGCGGAGCGTCTTCTCAGGAGTGCCGGTCTTGATCGTCGCAAGCGGAAAACGCTGATTGACGCCAATGCTGCGCAGCGGTTGCTTGAATCGCATATCGCATTTCGTAGGCGCTGCCAATAACACCGGTGATTCTTTACGCCAATGCACTGTTAGTATATATCGAAATAGCGCTGAATCGTCGGTGCGTCGGTTGTCTTCGTCAAGGCAAGCCGCAAAAGAACGCGGGCCTTCTGCGGATTAAGCGTATCGGCAGTGATAAATCCGTGACGCGACAGCTTGCCGTTCGGAAGAATCATCCCGCTCCCGGTTCGGGAAGAACACACCACGGGCACGCCGTTTTTCGCCGCGCGTTCCAACGCGCCGATGACGTCGTTATGAACATTCCCCATGCCGACGCCGGCGTGAACAAGCCCTCTCGCACCAAAACCGACCGCGGCGTCGACAAGCTCGGGCCGCTGGCCCGCATGACCATATATGATTTCCACTCGCGGCAATTCCGCCAGCGTGTCGACGGAAAATTCGCTGGCCATGCCATGCAGGCGAACAGGACTGCGATAAAAAACAGGAACGCCGCCGGCAATGATGCCAAGTTCGCCGAAAACCGGCGATGCAAACGCGGAAAGATTGGTCGTGTTGGTTTTGACGACATCACGGGCCGCGCCGATACTGTCGTTAAGGCAAACAAGCACGCCCTTTCCTCCGGCTTCCGGCGTGGCCGCGAGTATAACCGAATTCAGCAGGTTGGCGTTTCCGTCGGCGGAAACCGCGTTGGCGGGGCGCATCGCGCCCGTCATGACCACGGGTTTTTCCGTGTGGACGACGAGATTCAGAAAATACGCCGTTTCCTCCATCGTGTCCGTGCCGTGCAAAACGACGACGCCGGCGACATCGTCCCGGGAAAGCTGCCGGGTCACGGCGACCGCGAGAGAAAGCCATATCCCGTCCGTCATGTGCTCCGAACCGATACTGGCGACCGTCTCGCATTCGATATGCGCTCTTGACAAAAGACCCGGAACGGCTGCAAGCAATTCGTTCGCGCCAAGCGCGCCCGACACGTACTCCATGGAACGCGCTCTGTCGGCGGCATGGCCGGCAATCGTGCCGCCGGTGGCAAGAATGACAATCCGTGGAAGCATGGTTGATTTCCCCCTCCAAAGCGAGGCCGGGGACAGTGTATGAAAATCCGCCGCGCCTGACCAGCCAAAATGACAGTGTGCCGCAGAATACTTGGCAACCCCCCTTTTGTGGCGTATACTTTCCTGTATCCGGGTCGCATTGCTCGGGCATGTTTATAAGGAGAGGGGTATGTATACGCAACTACGCCGCTGGCTTCTTCTTGCCGCACTTGTTTTGGTCGTCGGCATGCCGGTTCAGGCAGCCACCAGCCGCAATGACGTCGTCAATCGGCTGGAGTATTTCCGTCGCTTCTTCATGGATTTTCAGTTTGCGCCGGACAGCGCCGTTCCCGGTGAACTGCTGGCGCAATGCCACGGCGTCATGATTATGCGACAGTACAAGGCCGGGTTCGTTTTCGGCGTGCGCGGCGGCGACGGCGTCGTTTTTCTGCATGACCCGAACACTGGCCACTGGTCGGCTCCGGCCTTTATAGCCACAGCGGAAGGCAGTTTCGGTTTTCAAATCGGCGGACAGGCGATAGACGCGATTATCCTTATCATGAACCGCTCCGGACTCGACATGCTGCTCAAAACCCGGTTTAAAATCGGCGTTGACGCTTCCGCCGCCGCCGGGCCGGTAGGGCGAGACGCAAGCGCCAAGGTTGGCCCGGGAACGGCGCTTCTTGCCTATTCCCGCGCCAAGGGGCTGTATGCCGGGGTTGCGTTCGAGGGCGGCGCCATGCTCAACAACGATCCGTTCAATAAAGCTATGTATGGCCGCGATATAGGTCTTCGGGAAATTCTGTTCGACCGGCAGGTGCCGGTACCGCCGGAAGCGTTCCCGATGCTGGAAACGCTCAGCAACTATGCGTTTGTCCAGGGCCAGGGAGTGCAACCCGTCGTACGTTCGGCGCCGCCGCCGACGAGTGTTCTGATGGAGCCCACGACGCAAAATGGACAATGAACAATGATGCAAAAAATGTACAAAATGAACAATGCCCAACGTTTCGCTGATGTTGGGCATTGTTCATTTGCAAGCATTCTTGTTGATTTTCTACCCTTTTTGTGCTGCGGGGATAATGAAATTTTCCGGTTGCGAGGCAAGGCCATTGTCGACAATGTTCAAGAGCAAGCGGCACGAACGGCGGCCAAGCGTGTAGTTGTCAAAATGCATGATCTCTATGCCTTCCGGGGCCATCAGTACGTCTTCACCCGTGGAGACATAGACGATAAACGATTTCTTTCCGAGGTCCAAATTCGCCTCGTTCAATGTCCCGACCATTTCAGGCAGCAAACTGCGAAGCAGGGCGACTCCCAATTTCCGGCCGCCGGCGTTCCGTTCTGTTTCCGCGAGCCAGTTCGCGTCCGGCAAAAACGGACCTTTCCAAATGCGGGTGGAAATGCCCCGCTCATGCGACCAACTGGAAAAATATTCCAAAAACGGGCCATATGTGCGATCATCGGCGCGGTGCGGCGTCACCAGGGCAAGCGCGCCGCATCCGGCGTTTGTGAACGATTCGGCGACATCGGCGGCAAACGAACGCATATCGAACGAAACCGAATTGACGTCCGGCCTCGGAATCCCCCCCATCAAAACAAACGGACGCTCGGATTGAAGCAGCATGGCAATGCGCTGGTCGTTTTCTCCCGCATCCTGAACAATAAACCCGTCGACCTGGCGGCCATACGCCATTTGACGAATAATTTCCAATTCGTGTTCCTGGTTGCGGGACATAACCAACATCAGGCGCTCTTCGCGCTCCCACATCAGGTCGGATACGCCGCGGAGTGATTCATGCCATACATCATCGCAACGGAATTTATTATGCGCCGACGCGACAAAAGCGATGATCCGCGTTTTGCCTGTCCGCAAGCCGCGCGCGGCGGCAAGAGGCACGTAATTCATGGTTTTCGCTATGGCATGGATGCGTTCCGCCGTCGCAGGACTGACCCGCACCCTATTGACGCCGGAAAGAACGCTGGAGGCGGTAACGGTACTGACATGTGCGGCGGCGGCGACTTCTTTTAACGTAACCATAATGAAAATGTCTTTCTTCGGTCCATAAGAGAAGGCGCTTGACCGGACAGGGCGGAAAATAACCGCGCTTATCTATCGAAACTGGATTTCAGTAAAACGCTACAACTTACAATGCATTTGTACTGTATCGTTCAACTATCACGGTGTCAAGCGACAAACCGGTCTTTTATTGCGAGAAGGCCGCTTCAATCAGCATGGATGGTGTAGCGTGTTGCCTTTTTCAATGAATGTTATTGAGCGCGGGTGAAACGAACGGGAAAATGTTTTTCTTTTTGTTTGAAAAAACCGGGGGAAGCGTATAATAGACACGTTGTAAACAATGCGACGGTTAAAATGAATTCCGTCCATGCGGCAGTCATGGTTGTATGTTTTGAACCTTGCGTACGCGACCATTGATTCGACAAAAGTGGAATGCGGACGAATTATGCATGAATTTCTTCAGTATCACCGGCGCATGGTTTTCTTCATGAACGCGATATGCGTGGCGGCGACGGTTGCCTTTGCCGTCATTATGAGACCGGATATGCGCTGGGCTGGGGGCTTTGCCGCCGGCGCGGCGGCGCAGATGTTCAAGTTCGCCGTGCTTGATGTCGCAGCAATCCGGAAAATCGCGGTGGAAAGAGAGGCGGCCGCCTCCACTCAACTAAAATCCATGTCCTTGTCCCTTGTGATATTTGGACTGGCGGTTGCCGCCGTGTTTGCATTCGGGCTAAACGTGTGGGCCATGGCGGCAGGGATTTTTTTGCCCCGTATCATCTTGTTGGCGGACGCCTGGATACGGCCCAATCCATTTGCCGGGACCGATGGAACTGCCGCTGTCGATGCGGCGCCAAACCTTGGCGCGGATGACGGAAACGGGGAATGTGCGCGGGACGAAAACGTTACGCTGCCGACACGCGGCGCGGACGCGGAAGCGCGGCGGTGATTGTTTTTCAGGAGCCTTCATCATGCGTACAGTCGGGAAAATATTCCTGGCTTCTCTTGCCTTTTGCCTGACGACGGGGAATATCGCCTTCGCCGGTATGCATAGTCCGCCGCCCTTGGAAGTGTTTGGGCTGACCTTCAACCACGACACCGTTATTCTTGCCGCAATTGCCGCCGTCGCGGTGTACGTCCTGGTCCGGCTTCTCACCATGAATCTTTCGAGAGAGCATCCACGGCGCGGCCAGGTCGTGCTGGAACTGATCGTTTCCACATTTCTCAATCTGACCAAATCCACTATCGGGCCGAATCGCGGTCCCTGGTATCTTCCGTATATCGGTACACTGTTCCTGTTTATATGGGCGTGCAACATGATGAGCCTGTTCCCGATTCCCCACACGCATTTGGGCGGCGAGTCGTTCAGCGATTACAATGGCAACGGCATGTACGATCCGGGCGAACCGTTTATCGATATGAACGGCGACGGCGCTCATAATCCCGGTTTTCAAATTCCCATGTTTGAAGAGCCGACGACTGATTTGTCGCTGCCGCTGACGCTGGCCATCATCTTCGTCATCTGCCTCGGCCACGGCTCGGGAATCAAATACAACGGCATCCGGGGGTATCTCAAAGAATATTTTTCGCCGGGCGGCATTATCGGCATCGGCATGTTTCCGCTCAACGTGGTAGGAAAAGCCGCCGAGTTGATTTCGCTCAGCTTCCGTATTTTCGGCAACATCTTCGGCGGCGCCATCATCATGTCCGTCGTTTCGGGATTGTTGTATTATTTCGTCGTCCCCATCGGCATGTACGGGTATTTCAGCGTGTTCGCCGGAACGATTCAGGCATTTGTCTTCACCATGCTCGCCACGACATACATATCGATGGAAGCGGCGGAAGTGGTGGAAGAGGAAGAAAACCACTGAACGCGTGGTTGTGACGGAGTCCTGGTATGGGAATCGCCAATCTTGCCGCGTTGTTGGCCTGCGGAATAGCCATGGGACTGGGCGCGCTCGGTTCGGGATGGGGGCTCGGCTACGCCGCGCGGGGCGGGCTTCGGGCGCTTTCGCGCCAGCCGTACAAGCACCCCGATATTTTCCGCAATATGCTGGTCGGCCAGGCAATCACCGAGACGCCGGCGATTTTTGCCCTTGTGGTTTCGTTTCTCCTGTTTTTCTCTGCCGACACGGTGCTGGAAGCGCCGTGGTCGCTGGCGCAGACATCCGTCTTTCTTGCGGCCGGGCTGTGCATCGGCGTCGGCGCGATTGGTTCGGGCATCGGCTCCGGCCTTGTCGCCAAGGAAGCGCTGGAGGCAATGTCCCGCAATCCCGCCAGCCAAAGCCAGGTCCTTATGCTGATGCTGGTCGGGCAGGCATGGGCGCAGACGGGCGGCATTTTCGCGTTGGTCGTGTCCCTGTTCCTGATGAATACCGGCGGTTTCGCCGGATTGTCCAACGCGGCGGATCCGCACCTGTGGGCGCTTATTCCCCTGACCGGACCCGAACTGGTCGGCGCGGCGCGTCATATAGGAGCCGGAATCGCCATGGGGTTCGGCGCAATCGGATCGTCTCTCGGCATCGCCTATGTGGGCGGCATGGCGTGCCGTTCGCTTGCCGATTATCCCGCCGCCGGAGCGCGGGTGAAAACCGCCTATTTCATCGGTTCGGCGACGGCCCAGTCGCCAAGCGTTTTTTCATTGATCATAGCGCTGATTTTATTGATTCGCGGGTAATACTCTTTGAGTGGAGAACGGTATGAACGAGGAAACAGTCAAACTGCTTATCGGTCCCATCACGCAGGCGTTCGCGCTGTTGGGCGCTGGCATCTGCATGGGATTCGGAACGCTCGGCCCCGGCGTCGGCGAAGGTTATGCGGCGGGGAAGGCGTGTGAAGCCATTTCACGCAGGCCGGAAGAATACGCCAATATTTTCCGCACCATGCTGGTCGGGCAGGCGGTCACCGAATCGACCGCGATTTACGCATTGGTCATTGCGCTGATCCTGGCGTTTCATTGATTGACCGGGGATCGGGAGAACGGTTGTGCGCAGGGTTTTCATCGCAACGGGCATTGCAATATTTCTCGTCTACTGCTGGGCGTCGGTCGCCTATCAGAACGAGGTGCGCGTGCCCGACTACAAATTGGTGACGGTCGATCTGCTTGGCGGCGTAAGCCGCCAGGAGTGGGACGCGAATCAGCAGGGACAGTTCCAGCAATTGATGGAACTGGAAGGCAGGAATTATCAACTGCCGGAAGACGCCGTCGTTCACGCATGGCCGGGAAGGCACAGGCCCGCGCCGGACGGCGTCGTGCCCGTCGACCAGCCGCTTGGGTCGGAAGACTTCACCCATTTCATCAATGAAAAGCCGGGCGAAGCGCCCGTCATGGTGCGGCTTCGCGATACGGGCGCGTTCACCAGTTTGATTGGCCGGAACTATCTGCTCCGCGACACGCTCTACGACCCCGAGCACCCGGACGGACCGCCGCTATTCACCGGCGGCACGCCGCTGGACAAGGATACGCTGGACAAGATGCGGGTTTTGGGCTACCGGTCCATTACCGTGACCGGGCACGGTTCGACCGTGTCGTTCCAGTTGGGCACCGCGCTCATGATTGCGGTTATTTTCCTGACGTTGGTGGCGGCGCTGAAACCCGTCTTATGGGAACCGTTCATGGTGCTTTTGGAAAAGCGCCGGCGCGAGATGGACATGGGTTCGGAGGCGGAACGCCAGAACCAGCAGGACGCCGTCCGCTACGAGGAAGAAAAACGCGCCCGAACCATGCAAATGCACCGGGAGGTGCAAAGCCTGAAAATGGCCGGGCAAAACCAGATTGCCCGCGAAGCCGGGGAAATCGTCAAAACAGCCCGAGACTCGGAGAAAGCGACCAAGTTGGCGGGACTGAGCCGGCTTGCGAGGGAATCGGAAGAAGCGAAATTCCGGATAGAGGAGGATATTCCCGCGCTTGCCGAGGCGGTGGCCGATCTCCTGACTCCCGGCCGGAAGGATGGATAACGAATGGCTGATCAATCGGGATCATATAAAAGCAGCCATAACGTCTCGCATCGCACGACCGTCATACGGCGCGCGAAGGACGAGGACGCGCGGCGGCTGGCCGAAAAGGAGGAATCCTCCCGTTTGTCCGACGCCGTGGCGGCCAAGGATGCGCGGAGTTCCGCCTCGACCCGCGTTCGGCGCTCGAGCCGCGATACGGTGACGACGTCCCGGAGTTCCGGCAGAACCGTGAGCGGCCGCACCGTGGTTGTCCGGCGCGAAGGAGGAATATCGGGCCGCCTTCCCATATCGACGCGGATCAGCGGACCGCAGACGTCGGTCAAGGTAACCGGCGGCGACACGATTATCCGCTACCAGTCGGGCGACATGGTGGTCAAGCGCGGCGCGCGCCGCGCCCAACTCCGCCGACAGGTCGTCTGGGGGTATGCGCTTGGCTATCTCCTCCTCTTCGGCTGTTATTTGTTGTTCCTCTTCACCGGCACCGCCAGCATCGAGCCGATGGATTTTGTGGAAAAAGGCTTTGCCCGGCGTTAAGCGACAAATCTCAAAGTT
>DAIPJX010000068.1:0-10559 GCA_036770065.1 Planctomycetota bacterium | reverse complement strand
GGCCCGCCGCCGAAAGCGACCGGGCAATATACCGGCGAAGAATATCGCGAAGTTCCGGTTCGACCGCGGTTTCATCGCCCAGTATGCGCCGCGCCTCCGATTCCCCCACATCCCCGGAAGACAGCGTGGACGGATCGTAGAACAGCGCCATGCGAACGGCGAGTTCGGCAAGGGGCGTGCCCTGAAGTTCACGAGACGCCGTCAACGTGAAACGAACGGCGCCGTCGCGGTCGCCGCGCATATAGGACTGATAGTCGAACAGCATCCTCGCCTTGTCCGACAACGGCGCGTTGGCGGCGTGCGCGGCGGAAAAAGCGAAGGCGAACATCATCACGAAAAAACCGGCAAAACGGCGCATCAGGGTTTCTCCCACACTAAAAGCGGCTTCAACCAGCGGGCGGCACGGGCGGACGCCTCCCTGAACGCGGGAAAATCGGACGCCGCCACCCGATGGCCGGGGATTTCAATGGTAAAACGAATATTCAACTTTCCGGGCGTATCCGCTTCCGCTTCCAGCCTGATCGTTCCGAACGGATAGTCGTACGCAAACGGCATCGCGGGATTGAGCAGCTTCCACTCCTCCGGATACGAAATGCCTAAACGCCTGACAACGCGGAACCCGTACGGCAGAACCAAATCCTGTTCGCGTATGCCAACGGACGCCAGCCCCTCCAGGGACAACGGATACGCGGGCCGGCCGGCGGCGCCGGATACCGCGCCGGGAAGTTCGGGGACATGCAGGACGACGCGATCATTTTCCACCATCGCCCAATTGCGCAAACGCGCCCGGCCGGAAAAAAACGCGGACATCGGCGCGGCGGGATTCTCGGAAAAATCGCCGTGCACCGCCGTCGGCGTGCCGCCAATCGATGTCAGATACGTCGTCCACGCGTCAAGCCTGGTATCGGGATCGCGGAAACGGCGACGCAACGCCTCGGCCGCGGTGCCGCTGGATTCAATCGACTCCTCCCAGATAATGCTGCCGTCGGGATCGATTTCCAGTTCAGCCGTCTCCTCCCAGCGGCAACCGTCCTCCCCGTTGTCGGGAATAACGATGGGATCGGCGCCCGATGCGGTGATTTCCATACCGTTCACGCCAAACAACTGCGACGGCATAATCCCCGGCGGGCGATACGGATTCGACGCGTCCATAAGAACGTCGCCCCCCTGGCGCGATTCGACCAGCACCAGCGAATGATTGAAATGATCCAGAAGCGGCAGGCCCAAATCGTCCGACCCGGAAGGGGCGAAACGCCGGTTGCGCATGCGCGCCAACACCGGCCACGCCTCCAACCCGTATTCCCGCGCCAACAGGCACAAAAACAACGTTCTGTCCTTGCCGTCCGCGGCCAGCCGCGAAAGAATCGAACGCGCATTGATCGGCCGGAACGCATACGGACCGTACGACCACTCGCGGTGGCCCATGTTCTGCGCCATCCATTCGGCCGCCCGATCCAGCTTGACCATCGGAATATCCGTGCCGGCTCCGAGACGTTCGGCCAATTCCCGCAATTCGGGCGGCGTGTGGTACTGCCCGCCAATCAGACGCCAATACCAACGGGCGAATTCGTCCCAATCGTTGAACGACGACATTTGCACGCACGGCATGAGCTGGTGCTGCCCGGGCGAATCCGGCTCCGGCGAAAACGCGGGCAAACCGTTCATTTCCCAAATGCGCGTCACCTCCCGCCCGTCGGGCGATTCCACCACCATCGCCTCCGGAGCGCCGTTGACCGGGCGGAAGAAAATGCGCCTGTCCTTCGGAGAAACAAACAAATACCGCGACAACCGTACCGGGGCGGGCTGGGACAGCGGCGCGATTTGGCCGAAATAATCGCCAAGAAACGGTATGCGCGCGCGGGTTATCCGAACTTCCGCTTCCACCACCGTCCCGGGCCGGAGCGGCGGCAGGTTGAACGTCAACGACGACTGCCCGGGAACCGAAGGCGGCGGCGTAATCGACTGGCGCGTGCCGTCCGGCTGCACTATATTCAACATGGCGATAACGCCGTCCTCATACTCCTGCTCAAGCCCGAACCCGAGATGACGCAGCATGCGGGCGGCGCGGCCGGTATACATTTTGATCGCAAACGAAACGGTGCGGTGAATCGCCCCGTTTTTCGTCATCCGATCCTCAACTTGGAAATACAGGTATTCCCAACCGCCGTCGGGCGGCGTGGAAGGCGGCGACATGTCGAGTTCCTGGCGAACGCGCGGCGCGGCAAGCGCGACCGGCCCGCCTTCGCGGGAAAGCGACGGCGAATTCCGCTCCATGTCCCCCGCAAGCGCGAGCGCCGTCGGATCGTCCTCCGCAAGGGCAAGCACCGACTCCACGACGGACATCGCCTGCGCCTCGCGGCCAAGCGTGCGGAAGAGTTCGGCGAGCTTCAGGCGCGCCGGCAAGTCATAAGGAAACTTTTCAATATGGGTCGTCAGGAGATCGGCGGCGGCGGATGTCTGCCCAAGCATCCCCATGGCGACGACGGCGCCGTCAAGCGCTTCGTCGTTGGTCGCGTCGACGCCGAGAACGGCATGGAATTCACCCAGCGCCTGGCGATGCCGCCCACGCGCCAAAGCAGCCCGGCCAAGCCGCAAACGCGCGGCGGCGGCGGTAGGGTGGCGCTTGACCAGATTCTCAAGCATCTTCTCCGCCATGGGCCGCCAACCCATCCGCAGCGCCACATCGTAATCGAGCAGGCCCGCGCGAAGCGACATCGGATTGATCGCAAGCGCCAGCCCCGCATAATCGTCCGCCCGCCTCGGCTGGCGCATGACGTCAAGATACAATCTGCCGATATCGGTAAGCGCGGCGACAGAGCCCTTGTCCGCCGCGGCCTGAAGCAGCACCAGCCTGAAATTTTCCTCGCGGTCCGGCCCGTCCACGCCCGAATCGACCGACCGCGCCGCCATCAGCGAAAAGAACGGATCGTTGTTCGACAACTCAAGCGCGCGGCGGAACAGCATTTCCCGGCCGAACCGCTCGGTTCCCTCCATCATCCGACTGGCAAACAATCCGGTCGCGAGATAAAAACCGGCGCGGGCGTCGTCGGGATACTTCTCCAGCCAATCGCGCAAAACCGACACCCCGCCCCGGTCCGCCGGACGCGTTGCGGCATAATGCCGCTCCAACGACGAATTGCGGGCCGCGAGCCGGGCCTGTTGCAGAATGTCGGCGACGTTGCCGTCCTTGGGCATTACCACATGCCCCGGGAACGGCGATCCGTCGCGGCCGGTCAGGCGGACGGCGAAGCTCCACCCGTCCCGCGCGGACGACGTGCGGACCAGAATGACGTTCCAGCCCTTGTGCATCCACACGGGAACCGCTTCCTGCTCCGGATCCGGCGCGCCGTACGCGCCGTCGCGACGCACCTGGGAATGATTGACGCACACGGTGACAGGCGAATTGGAACCGAAACGGAGAATCGCCTCGCGGTTTTGCCGCGAATGGACAAGCGCCAGAAAGTACGCGCTCCGCATCCCTTCCGACCGGAACATCGCCTCAGGATACACCCGGCCAAGCGCATCGATGGACGTGAACGCCTTCCACCGCACCGGCCCGTTCTTCCCGGCGTAGCCGGCCTGGCCGGAAAAACTCTCGTACAACTCGTCCAATCCGTAAATGAGTTCCGAAGTCGACTCGGAATCGCTTTCGAGCGGCCCGAGAACCAGCCAGTCGCGAATCAGGCCGAGACCGTCCGTCTCCATCGACGCCTGCGACGTCCGCCCCAAACGCTCAAGCGCCAACCCGCGCAACCAGGCGACGCGGGATTTTATCAACCGCACCGTCGCCTGCAACGTCTCCGGTTCGGGAACGGCGGGAAACGCGGCGACCGTTTCCTTCTCTCCCACGCCCCGCATCGTCGCCGCGTTCATCAACGTCACCTGCCCGTCGACATACGCGGGCGCAAGCGGACCGCTCTCGGAACGAAACACCAAGCCGCCGCCGGGATCGGAAGGACCAGCCTCCTCCACCGTCAACTCAATCGGTTCGGCGGGCGCGGGAAACTCGGGCTTGAGCGTTTCGGTGGCGTTCAGAAACTGTTCGATTTCACTCGTGTCGTCAAGCAGACGATAGGCGGTCCCGACCAAATATTCCAGCCTCGCCCAGGCCAGCGGCGCCTTGGGAGAAACGACGGAAAGAGCGTTGATCTCGGCCAACGCCTTGTCCAGAGCAGTCAAATACCCCAGGTTGGCGGCGAGCAATTCATCGCGCAACTCAAGTTTTTCCGCCTCGAACTCGTCGCGCACGCCGTCCAGCGTCATCCAGACGCCCGGCCCGTCCGCTTCGATTTGCCACTGCCCGGCGCACGCCCCGTCGAAAACCCACAACAAAAAAAACATCAGCACCGCAATCCGCCGCATATTCGCCTCCGCTTTAAAGCGTATTGACATTCACAACACTGTGCCGGGCCCAGGCCGGATCCGTTTTCGGAAAATCGGTGCGCTGATGCGCTCCCCGGCTCTCGGTCCGCCGATGCGCCGCAATCGCAATCACCTGCGCCGTCGTCAACATGTTCTGCACCTCGAAACCGGGACGCATGTGGAACTGCTCGGCCAAAACATACCGACTCCACGCTTTGAGCGTCTCTTCCGTCTCGGCCAGACGGACGGCATTGCGAAATACGCCGAGATTGCGCCACGTCAACGCCTTGAGCGACCGGCTCAAATCCTCGATATCAAGACGCGCCCCGTGCGACTGCAAACACTTTCGCACGCACCCCGCCCGGAACGGATGCGACGCCCCGTCCGGCTCCGCCATGCCCGCGCGGTGGCCAAACACCAACCCCTCCAGCAACGAATTCGACGCAAGCCGGTTCGCGCCGTGAACGCCGGTGGAAGCGACTTCGCCCGCCGCGTATAAATTCCGGACAGACGTCGCCGCGTTCAGATCTGTCGCGACGCCGCCCATCTGATAATGCACCGCCGGACGCACCGGAATGGGATTCGTGCGGATATCGATGCCGTAATCGGCGCAAACGGACATAATATTCGGAAAACGCCGTGCAATCAGTTCGGGATCAAGGTGACGCAAATCAAGATATACGCACGTGTCGCCCGTGGCGTTCAATTCCTTGAAAATACTTTGGCTGACCACGTCGCGAGGCGACAATTCCTCCTTTTCCGCATAACGGGGCATAAACCGATCGCCCGCCTGATTGATCAAATACGCCCCCTCGCCGCGAACCGCTTCGCTAATAAGAAAACGCGGCGCACCCGCAAGATACAGCGTGGTCGGATGAAATTGAACAAACTCCATGTCGTGCATGTCGGCGCCGGCACGAAAACACATGGCATACCCGTCGCCGGTCGCTATCGCCGGGTTCGTCGTCTCCCGGAAAACCTGGCCGAGCCCCCCGGTCGCGACAATGGTAATGTCCGCTTCAACCCTGATGTAACGGCCATACGACGTGTCAAGGAACAATGCGCCCGAACATGCTCCGTCCTGATGCAACAGATCGATTGCGAAATGATTCTCCAACGGATAAATGTTCGGATTGCACCGGGCGGTTTCCAGCATCGTCGTCATAATCGCACGCCCGGTCGCGTCGCCGTCGGCGTGAAGAATCCGGCGGCGGGAATGCGCGCCCTCCTGCGTAAACGCGATATGCCCGTCCACCAAATCGAAATCCACCCCCATTTCGATAAGCTCCCGGGAACGCTCCCGCCCCTCAGCCGCCAAAACGCGCACCGCATCCTCATCGCACAACCCCGCGCCCGCCTCCATCGTGTCCCCAACATGCAACTCCACCGAATCGTCCGGCGCGAGCGCGGCGGCAATGCCTCCTTGCGCATACGTGGTGTTCGATTCCCGAAGTTCGCATTTCGAGGTCAGGACGACCTGGCCCTTCTTCGAAGCGGCAAGCGCCGCCGAAAGACCGGCAATGCCCGAACCAATAACCAGACACCGCGTCTTGATAAGCGGAACGGTGGATAAATCAACTTCGGCGAGAAATCGTTCCTGAACCGACATTAGCCTCCCCTTTGCACCACCAATCAATAAAGAATAAGCAACAATAAACAACGGCGGATTTTTCATCGTCCATCGTCAGAGCCCCGATCTCCCGCGTTATCGCCGCCCGCGATATGCACGGCAAGAAGCTCGAGGGAAAGCAATGCGTCGCCGCCGGTGTCATGGGAACGGCGCAACTGATCGGCCGTGAAAGCGGCCAGGCGGCGCAACTCAGGCAAACCAAAACGGCCCGCCGCCTCCAGCAATTTTTCCGCGCGCCACGGCGACAGCTTTTCCGACGATGCAAACGATGCGGCGTTTTGCCTGGCCGCAAGCGCGACCCGCGCCTTGAGCAGGCTCTGAACGCTCCCCGCCACCAACGCCATAACCCGATGGGCCGAGCGCTCGCCGCCCTCCTTCTTGCCCTTTTGATCGCGCGCGCCCTGCACGCCTATACGCCGGGCGAAATGCACGGCGGCGGAAAGGTTCCGCGCTTCCAGCGCATTGGTAAAACTGAAAATGTCAAACTCAACTGTCCCGGTCAGAAACTCGCCCACCATGCGGGCGTCGATATCCTCGCTCTCCCCCGCGAACAAGGCAAGCTTTTCCACTTCGCCCGCAAGAAGGCCGAGATCGGCGCCGTGAGCGGTTTGCAGCATCTCCGCAGCTTCCGGCGTCAAACGCTTGCCCGCATTCCGCGCCTCGCCCGAAAGCCAGACGGGAATTTCCCGCGCATTCGGATTGGGACACGGAATCCCCGCGCACAACGCGGCGATTTTTTTCCCCAGCGTCCTGTTCTTCGGCAAGCTTCCCGTTTCAAGCACAAGCGATATGCGCGCGGCCGGGCGCTCGAGAAAATCAAGGAACGCTTTCTCCCGTTCCAGCCGGGAACCGGTCGCATCGCCGTCGCCAACCGCTGCGGGAAACAGGATTTTTTCCGCCTGCCGCACCAGCACCATTTTTTCGGCGGCGAACAAACTACCGCCCGATAATTCCGCTATTACATCAAGGAGACTGGATTTACTGTCGCCTGCCCCGCGAACCTGCACTGTGTCGCCCCCGGAGTTGACAAAAAGCCACGCGTCCCGGAACGCAATCACCGCACGATGGCGAAGAAATTCGGAATCCCCATAAATAACAACCAGATGAGGCAATTCGGCAACCGCCCGCTCAAGCCCCGCTCTGTAGTCCCGAAGAGTGAGTGCGTCTTGCTTTGCCATAGTTCCGCTTTCATCGCTAGTATAAAGTGTTGCGCTCACGCCCGACAGACTTATAATCAAACCATGGCTCCGGAAAGGGATGAGTCCGGCCAAAGTTGATCATAATGATAGCCAACCCGCAAGTCAGGTGAAAGGAAAAAGATGGCCGAATCACCATTTAATCGCTCCCAGTCGATCGCCTCGCGAACCGCCAAACCGAAATTGCCCGGTCATGACGGATTGAAAATTTCCTGCCGCGCAACCAATCCATTGTCTCTGGAAGACGACCTACAAAAAGTCTTTCTGGATGAAAACCAGGCCAAGGCGACGACCGCCACCAGACTGTTCAGAAATGAGGAGTTGTTCAAAGCGCTCGCAAAAACCGTACTCCCCAGCTTTTTCAGCAAACGCACAAGCGGCAAGTTCTGCATGTGGTCGACCGGATGCTCGAGCGGAGAAGAAGTCTATTCGCTCGCCATGATCGCGCTTGCGGAATTTGAGAAAAACAAACGCCCCGCATCCCTGGAAGCATTCGGGACCGACATCAACCCCCAACGAATCGGCGAAGGCAGGCTCGGACTCTATGGACGGCCGGGCAAAGGCGCATTGACGCCGCAATACTGGGCGCTCGTGAACAAATACGCACAGCTCGACACGCATGATGTGCAAATGGGCGATATTCTGCGTTCCATTTGCAAATTCTCCCTGTTCGATATGCGAAAGTGCCCGAAAAACCACACATTTCATTTTATCGTCTGCAACCATGTCCTGCAATACTACGACGGACCGGGCCAAAAGCACATCATCAGCAATTTGAAAAAAGTGCTGAACCCCGGCGGATTCCTCTATCTGGAAGGTGTGACGGATCACGGAATGGAAGGTTCGGGATTGAAAAAACATCCCGGCGCGCAAAATCTCTACACAATAACGGAATCCAGAATCAGCACGACCAGGCGGCTCACCCGGATGTTCAAGCGTTCATGACCGGCCCGGCGGCGGCGGGCATCACAATCAAATGACCGCCCGCAAAAACGACCGCAACCGTTCGCTCGCCGGTTCGTCGAACACCTGATCGGGACTCCCTTCCTCGACAATCGTCCCGTTGTCCATAAAGACAACCCGATCCGCAACTTCACGCGCAAAACCCATTTCATGCGTGACCAGCACCATCGTATACCCCCGCGCCGCCAAATCGCGAATCACCCGCAACACTTCGCCGGTTATCTCCGGATCAAGCGCCGACGTCGGCTCGTCGAACAAAAGAATGGACGGCCGCATGGCCAGAGCGCGGGCAATGGCGATGCGCTGTTTTTGCCCGCCCGACAGTTGGCTCGGGTACACGTGCGCCTTCTCTTCCAGCCCCACCATGCGAAGAAGCTCGTGGGCGCGCTCCCGCGCTTCCATCGGTTCCTCTTTCCTGATTTGCACCGGGGCTATCGTGATATTGTCGAGACAGGTCAAATGCCCGAACAGGTTGAAATGCTGGAACACCATGGCCGTTTGCATGATGCGTTTGCGTATTTCCGCTTCGCTGCGGTACTGAACCCGTCCGTTGATCGTCTCGGCCAGCGGTTTTCCGTTGATGACGATGCGGCCGTTGTCGATCGTTTCGAGATGGTTGACGCAACGCAGAAGCGTGGATTTGCCCGACCCGGACGAACCGATAATGGCGACATGTTCGCCGCGGTTAACCTTGAGCGTCACGTCGGAGAGCGCGACAACATCGCCATAGCGTTTTGTAATGTGCTCCATCTCGACAATATACTCGCTCATACCGCCTCCCGCTCATGCAGGGAAAACCGTTTTTCAAGTTTTTGGTACACGACCGTCAGAATAAAAGTGATGGAAAGGTAGCCCATCGCCGCGAGAAAATACGCGGTCGTGTTGGTATCGCGGTTGGCCGCGTCCTTCGCCACCTTGAGCAGTTCCGCGACGGCGATGACGTTTGCGAGAGCGGTGTCCTTGACCAGGGTGATGGTTTCGTTGGAAATGGGCGGAATGATGCGGCGAATGGTTTGGGGCAAAATTATCATGAACATGGTGCGGGTGCGGGAAAAGCCCAGAGACTTCGCCGCTTCGTACTGGCCGCGATCTATGGACTGAATGCCGCCCCGGTAAATTTCGGCGAAATAGGCGGCGTAGTTCAGGGCAAAGGTCAGAACGGCGGCGGGAAAACGGTCGAGCCGGAGGAACGGCACGCCGTAATTGTTCGCCATAATGCCAAGGCCGTAATAAAAGAAAAACAACTGCAACATCAACGGAGTGCCGCGAAAAAACCAGACATAAAACCGGCAAAAAAGGCGAATGAACCAGAACCGCGAAATACTGCCCAGCGCAAACGGCAAGCCAAGCGGCAGGGAAAACGCCAGCGTGAGAAAAAACAGCGAAAGCGTTGTGCCGAGGCCGGAAAGCAGGGACGGCCAGAGCACAAACAGATTGTTCCACAAATCTTCCACAATACCCGCCTTTTCACAGCCGTGGCGCAATGCGCCACGGCTGTTTTGATTTCGCGAAGTCACTCCCCGGCGCAGAACCCCAAAAAAATGCGTTCCGCTTATTTGTTCATGGGAAGAAGCAGATTGGCGCCGAACCACTTTTCGCTGATTTTTCCGCCTTCACCGCTGTCAATAACCCGCTGAATGGCGTCTTCCACGCTTTTGCGCAACGCTTCATTCACCGCGTTGTCGGCATCGCGCCGGAACCCGATGACGTAGAAGTCGTCGCCGAAATCGGCCGCCGCGACGTCAAGAGCCGCGTGCATGTTGTTGTTTTTGTACTGGCCCAGCACTTCATCAACCACCATCGCGTCGACCCGCCCCGCACGCATGTCGAGAATGCATTCGTCATAGGTGGCGTATTCGAAAAGCTTGTCTTTCAGCAGGGGAAAAACACCGCTTTGGCTCAACACATCATACCCGGAGGAACCGGCCTGGGTGCCGACCCGGTAGTTGGCGAGTTCGTCGAGCTGATTGATGGCGACGCCCTTGACCGTCATAATGATCAGACGGTTGTTCAGATAGTCCTTGGACAAGGTCATGCTTTTTTCGCGTTCGGGCGTGCGGGACATGCCGTTCCAGAGGCAATCGACATTCTTCGCCGCCAGTTCCATTTCCTTGGCGCTCCATTCGACAGGTTGAAATTCGATTGCAAGTCCCATTTCCTTCGCAACCGCGCGGGCGAGATCAATATCGAAGCCGACAAGCTCGCCCGCCGGATCCCGAAAGCCCATGGGAGCAAACGTATCGTCAAGGCCCACAACCAGCGTTCCCGGTTTTGACAATCCCGGCACTGCTTCAACCGCGAAACCAACAGAACCAACCACAAACGCCGCCAGCGCCGCCAGCATGATTTTTTTCAACATGGGATTCCTTTTTCAAAAACGGATAGTTATAACGCCCGAAAGAAGCGGG
>DAIPJX010000276.1:0-2902 GCA_036770065.1 Planctomycetota bacterium | reverse complement strand
CGAGAGATAGTCGGAGGCGGCGCTTCGGTATTCCCCCATCAGTTCCAGCGCCTGTCCCCGGGACCATTTTGCCCGGCGGGAGGCGAGGCTGGACGGTCCCGACGTGGCGATGGCCTGGTTGAACGGACGGAGCGACGCCTCGATGCGTTGGCGCGCCTCTTCCCGCCAGGCCAACGCGCGGCCCGCCCATTCGCCCGTATTCCATTTGTCCGCCAGGCGAACCAGAAACGCGCCCGATTCCATATTGACCATGCCCTGGTCGAGACTGTCCTGCAAGCTGTACCCGTCTGCGGACGCTTCCTGGAAACTTGTCGCCGCCGCCGCGAAAATTCCCAGCGTTTTGTCGATTTCCCTGTCCGACGGCTCCGGCGCGGCCAGGATTCTTTCCGCCTGCGCCAGAGCGAGCGCGTGACGCGCTTCGCCAAGCCGGGAGGAGAGGATGCTGTCGGTTACGCCGGTTGGTTCGCGTTTTCGCAGATGCGATATCATGCCGATGGCGAGTTCGAGTTTATCCACGCCGGAACCCAGCCATTCGTCGGCGGCTTCGGCGGCGATGGCGAGATCGTAGCCCGCGTCGGGCGGATTGCCGCTTCCGGCAAGGAATGCGCCGAGGGCGGCGGCGAGGAGCGAGAACGCCTCATCCTGTTTTTGTTCGAGCGGCACGACCGGCGCGTCGATGCCCGCCATCAACAAATCCATGTCGCCGGAAAGCGACATTGGACCTTCCATCTTCCCCATCTTGAGAATTGTTTCCATCGCCTGGAACTCGGCCGTCAGGAGGGTGCTGAAGAGCCGGCGGGTGCGCAGCAACCGCGAGGCCTGGTGGTTCAGCGCCAAAGCCAGGCCAAAATCGCGCTCCGCATCGGCGGCGCGCGACGCGTCGCGGCTGGACGTGTATCGCAGAGCGCCGGATGTGTTGGACGGGCGGGTGGTCGGATAGAGGCGCATGTATGCCAAATCCAGGCGTCCGCGACCCATTTCAGCCTGTCCCGCCGCCTGCCATACGCTGTAATTGATCTGATCCGAATTGAGAGCCGGCCGCAGCGTTTCCAGCGCCGCTATGGGTTGCGCGAGCAAGAGTTGGACTCGAGCCTTCACCACTCGCGCGCCGTCCCACCGGCCCGGGCTTTCCGTTCCGGCCAGTGCGTTGTCGAGCGCCGCGCCCGCCTGTTCCAGCACAATGCGTTTTTTGTCCTGCGGGTATGATTCGGACATTTCCACCAGCGCCAGGGCAAGGCTGATGTTGGCGAGGCGCCTGTCCTCGTCCGATGGCGCTTCCTCGTCGAGCACCTTCCGGTACCACGCGGCCGCGTCTTCGGGATGGCCGAGGAGGGTGGCGGCGTTGCCCCGGTAGAGAACGGCGCGCGCGCGCAGATCGTCCTTGGTCGGATCGGAATCGATGAACGCTTCCGCTTCGGTCGCCGCTTCCCGGATGAATTGTTCTTCGCGCCGCGCCATGCGCAGCGCAATGCGGTCGAGTTCGATTTCCTTGCGCCGGTTGCCGACGGGGAAGGCGAGGCGGGCGCGGTCCAGTTCGCCGATGGCCTGGTTGAGGAGGCGATTGCGTCTGTCGCGGTCTCGCATCGAGCCGGGATAGGGGATTTCCTCGGCGAGTTTGCGCAGACTCCGGGACGTGCGCTGGGCGGCGTCGCCTTCCATTCCCGCCGGAAGCGCGATGCCGCCGACCCGATTGAAATAATCCACGGCTTGCCGGTAATCCTCCGCCGATTCGAAGGCGCGCGCGGCCCAGTAGGCGGATTGAATGTTGTATGCCGGTTCGTCCAGCCGGTAGCGGTTGTTGGCGAGTTGGACGAAGGCGAGGGCGACGTCGCGAAATTCGTCTCGCGTTTGCGCGAGGCCGAGACGCGCCTGCTCAAGAATGAACCGGCTTTTTTCCCTGCGTTGCAGCCATTGAAAAATGTCGGCCGAATCTCCCTCGATGGCTTGCGCTTCCGGGTTGTCAAGCACGGATTGCGCCAGTTCGAGCGCCCGGTCGTAAATGCCGCCCTGGATCATCCGTTCGGCAATGGCCAGGCTGTTGTCCGCGGACGAAAGCGTCAGCGGTTCACTCGGCTGTTCGGCGGCAAAGGTCATCAGGCAAACAAGCCAGACGCCTAAAAGAATGCCAAGCGAGCGGCAGTGAGCGAATACTGAATGTAAGAATTTTCCGCCATTGTTCATTATTAATTATTCATTGTTAATTGTCGGTCATATAGGGTTCGAGGGCTGTCCGCATGGCGTCGGGCATGACGCTTGGCTTCAGGTTTCTTCCGACGCAGGCGAGTTCGACGGTGGCGGAGACGAGCGGTTTTTCTTCGTCTTTTCGGGCGATGTCGGTGGTGATGGCGAGGGTCGCGTGCCGCATGCGGCTGACGTGGGAGAGGCAAATCAACTCGTCGTCATAGACGGCGTAGCCGTAATAGCGGATCTGGCACGAACGCACGGGGAAGAAAAACCCCTGTTCTTCGAATGCGCGGTAGGGATAGCCGATTTCCCGGAGAAATTCGGTTCGTGCGCGTTCGCAGATTTCAAGGTAGTTGGCATAATACACCCGGTCCATTTTGTCGGTGTCGGCGTAGGAGACTCGGTAGGAATAGTTGTGGCGTTGCATGTTTTTCTCCAGGCAAAACGTTTTCGACGCGCGGCGGAAAACGCAAAAAACGTAAAAAACGCGGGGCGGATCGATAAGCCGGCTTCTGTCGGGGATGGCTATTTGTCTGGGACGAACGTTGCCGCTCGCCTCGAGCACGCTACCCGGGGCTTATGGCGGAACAGGCGGTTCCGCGACGGTTCGTAAACGTTCCGTCTTGCCCCCTATTTGCGCTTGCACCGGAAGGACAGTCGCCGTGCCGTCGGCGTTACCGTCGACGCGGTGGGCTCTTACCCCACCCTTTCACCCTTA
>DAIPJX010000067.1:0-10645 GCA_036770065.1 Planctomycetota bacterium | reverse complement strand
CCACCGGTCTCTTGTCCCCCAGACAAGCGCTCTACCAAGCTGAGCCACGGCCCGGAATTTCATGCCATCACCATTACGGCGAAGGGTTAACTATCGCCAATATAGAGAAAAAGTCAAGGACAATTCCAAGCATTTTTCCCCATATCTGTCTCTGCTTCGCTGGATTGCAACCAGTTTATATTCTTTTTTGCCTACTCCCAGTTTCACGTACGGTGGTGTGAAAGGCGGGAAGCGCGAGGAACCCGGCTGCTCGATTATGGGAGCATGATTGTGGGTTGATGCTATGTGTCGGCGCGAAACTTGACCGACGCACGCTCAATCGCGCTCTTGCCAAGCTTCGCCTTGATCGAATCCGTCATGCGCTCAAGACGTTCGCGCCGTTCATCCGCAGACGAACCCGAATCCGAAAACAAACTCTTCTGTTTCGGCGTTTCGTTGAAACCCGAAACGCCAACCCCAATCAAACGAACCCGCCTCCGCCCCCCATCCGTCCGCTCACGCAACAACATGCGCGCATGCGTGAAAATCGTCTCGGACAAGTGCGTCGAATCCTCCAACGTCACCCGACGCGTCACCGTGGTAAAATCATCATACCGAACCTTGATAAATACCGTCCGGCCCGAAAGGCCATAACGCCGTAAACGCATCGCCACCTTGTCCGATAACCCCAACAATTCGCGCTCCAGTACCTCCCGATCGAGAATGTCCTTCGCAAACGTCACTTCATGGGAAACGGATTTCTCCTTCTCATTCACAACGACCTCGGACGGATCAATCCCATGGGCAAGCTCATGCAATTCGCGCCCCGATTGTCCGAATTCGCCTTCAAGCGACTCCAGCGGCCACGATCGCAACTGCCCAATCGTCACAATCCCCAACCCCAAAAGTCGCTTGTTCGTCACCGGCCCGACACCCCAAATCTTCGAAACCGGAAGCGGTGAAAGGCGCGCAAGCATCTCCTCCTCCGGAACAACCGTCAAACCGTCCGGCTTGTCGAGATCGGACGCGATTTTCGCGACAAAACGGCAACTGGCGACGCCGACCGACGCCGTCAATCCGGTTTTCGACTTGACGCTGAGACGAATACGCCGCGCTATCGTAACCGGATCGCCATGCAACCTCTGCGAACCGGTTACGTCGAGAAACGCCTCGTCCAAACTCACCGGCTGTATCAACGGCGTCACTTTTTCAAAAATGTCGAATATTTCCGCCGAAACCTCGGCATAACGCTGAATGCGCGGATGAACAAGAACGGCATGCGGACACAAGCGCAGCGCTTTGGCCGTCGGCATCGCGCTCCGGACTCCGTACGTGCGCACTTCATATGACGCGGCGGAAACAACACCGCGCGATTCCGGCGTTCCGCCCACGATGACCGGCCTGCCGCGAAGCTCCGGATTGTCCCGCTGCTCCACCGATGCGTAAAACGCATCCATGTCGACATGAAGAATAGCGCGCTTCCATAATTCCATGCCCGCCGCCCACCTTTGCTTCTCTTTGCTATGGATGACTCGCGAGCAAATCGATCAGGTACTCCTTCGTCACCATGACCGGATGGTTCTGCATCCGCTCGGGATCCACCGAATCGATCAGCGCCTCGACCTGCTCCGTCGTCTGTATGCCTATTTCCGAGTACGTCGACGCCAGGCCGGAGTGATGCATAAGATTGCGCCAGAAAACGAAACAGTCGTCCGCCGTCTTCTGTCCAAGCAGGGATATCAACCTCCGCATACTGTCGTCGACCTGCTCGCGCCCGCCCGGCATATTGACCGGAAGTTTTTTGTCCATATTGATGAGAAATGCGTACGGAACGGACAGCGCCACCGCATGGCCATGCGACAAGCCGTACCGCTTGGTCAAATGATAGGCAAGCGCATGGGGCAGGGTGGTGCGGGTGATGTTGATGGCTTTGCCGGCCAGGTACGCCGCCATTGCCATGTTGTAGCGGTTGGCGGGCGAGGGCGAGTGCACCGCGTTGTACAGGTTGTGTAACGCATAGCCGATGGCCTTTTCCGACAACTCCTGCGCTTCGGGAGTCGTGGAGGACGACCAGAACGACTCCACCGCATGCGACAGCGCGTCAAAGCCGGTTACGGCGGTTTGATGCGGAGAGACGGAATAAGTCAGTTCCGGATCGACCACCGCGACATCGGGACGAAGCGATGGATGGGCAATCGACTGTTTCGTTTCCCCTGTATAGAAAATGGCGAATTGCGTGGCCTCCGCGCCGCTCCCGGCGGTCGTCGCCACGGCAACCACCGGCGGGCCGTCGCCGGACGGCTTGAGGCCGGACGGTTGGGTGGGATCGTATGTTTCTTTCGTGAACATAACCGCCTTGATCACCTTGGCCGTATCAATCGGGCTGCCGCCGCCAAGCGCGATGATGACGTCAGGGTTGGCGGCCTCGAACGCGGCAACGCCTTTTTGAATATCGCGGAAATCCGGATTCGGGGCGAAATCGGAAAAGACGACCGGAGAGCGGGTGGAAAAGAATGGCCTTTTCCCCGCCATAAACCGCTCCCAGCCAGCCGCGCTGGCAACAACGAAGGGTCGGGCGTAGTTTTGCTTTTCAAGCCAGACGAGCGATTCTCCCAGCGCACCAAATCCGACAAAATCTTCCATTATCCCATCCCCCCCCAAAAAAAAGAGCAAGTTCGGAAACAATGCCCGCATACGGTACTCTTTTCTCTCTATAGGGGAGAAAAGAATATTGCGATCGGCGCATTAATATGTATAATAAACATTAATAATAAAATGCCGTATCCGGCGCAAGTTGGCATTCATGACCTTCCAGAAAGGATAGTAATGCCAATGCGGCTTGGTCGCAAGTGTTTCTTGTCGATATATCCGGAAACACGCTGATGTTGGGGCGACAGAAATTTTTCGGTTGTGGTTGAGACGGTTTTGCGCATAATTGGGATAAAATAGGTGATCCGTCAAGCATGCCGATCCGATGCGGACGGCAGTTTTTTATTGCGGACTTTTTCCGGTTGCGACCGGAACTGCATGTATCTCGATTGTATCACATGGGAAACAGTTTAATGTCACGCGGGAGATTTATGCATTATGGCAGACAGTGAAGAAACTTCCACCAACGGTAACGGTGACGGAAACGACGGCTACCGGAGCAGTTCGATCAAGGTGCTTGAAGGCCTGGACGCGGTGCGCAAGCGCCCGGCCATGTACATCGGCGGCACCGGAATGGACGGCTTGCACCACCTCGTATGGGAAGTCGTTGATAACTCCATCGACGAAGCCATGGCCGGTGCGTGCGACCGCATCCTCGTCACCATCAACGCCGACGGTTCGATGACCATCCTTGACAATGGGCGCGGCATTCCCGTCGACTGGCACGCGGAACAAAATATGTCCGCCCTGACCGTCGTCCTGACCGTCCTCCACGCGGGCGGCAAATTCGACCACGATTCCTACAAGGTATCCGCCGGTCTGCACGGCGTCGGCGTCTCCTGCGTCAACGCGCTTGCGTCGTGGCTGGAAGCGGAGGTGTTCCGCGACGGCAAAGCCTATTTCCAGCGCTTTGAGCGCGGCGTTCCCGTCACCGAAGTCGAAGAACGCGGCAAAACAAAAAATCGCGGCACGAAAATCACCTTTATGCCCGACGACGAGATATTTTCCGAGACGACCGAATTCAAGTATGAAATCATCGCCACCCGTCTGCGTGAACTCGCCTTTCTCAATAAGGGCCTGACCATCGAAATCGCCGATCTGCGAGTTGAAAACAAGCGGGATACCTACTTCTACCGCTCGGGCATCAAAGGTTATGTCGAAAGCCTGAACGAGAACAAGGTCGTCGTCAATCCGGAACCGATTTACTTCGAACACCGCGACGACGACAAGCGCATGGAACTCGAAGTCGCCATGCAGTACAACGACGGCTATGCTGAAAACATCTACTCGTTCGTCAACAACATCAACACCATCAACGGCGGCACTCACCTGTCCGGCTTCCGCTCCGCTTTGACCCGAACGCTCAACGCATGGGCAAAGCAAAACAACCAGCTCAAGGACAGCGACGACTCCATTCAGGGCGAAGACACTCGCGAAGGCCTCGCCGCCGTCATATCGCTTCGGATTTCCGACCCGCAGTTCGAAGGCCAAACCAAAGGCAAACTCGGCAACTCGGAAGTGGAAGGCATGGTCGCGCAAGTCGTGAACCAGTACCTTGGCCAATATCTGGAAGAAAAGCCGGGCATCGCCAAGCGCATCATCCAGCGCGCCATCGACGCCGCCGCCGCCCGCAAGGCCGCCCGCAAGGCGCGTGACCTGGCTCGGCGCAAAAGCGCCCTGGCCGGAGGCGGTTTGCCGGGCAAGCTTTCCGATTGCGTTTCGCGCGACCGCGAATCGACCGAACTGTACCTGGTCGAAGGCGATTCCGCGGGCGGTTCGGCCAAAACCGGACGGGACTCGCGGACCCAGGCGATTCTGCCGCTGCGCGGTAAAATCCTGAACGTCGAAAAGCACCGCATCGACAAAATTCTTTCCTCGCAGGAAGTGTCGAACATCATCACCGCTCTCGGCACCGGCATCGGCAAGGAAGATTTCAATATTGAAAAACTCCGCTACGGCAAAATCATCATCATGTCCGACGCGGACGTCGACGGCAGCCATATCAGGACGCTTATCCTGACCTTTTTCTACCGCCACATGCCGGAGTTGATCGAAAACGACCGCCTCTACATCGCATGTCCGCCGCTATACAAGGTGCAGCGCGGGAAAAACATCCAGTACGTGCTGTCCGAGGACGACATGCAAAACGCGCTTCTCCGCCTTGGCCTCGAAGGCGCAAAATGCGAAGTGCGCGACAACGGATCCTCGCGTACGCTCGAAGGCGATTCGTTCAAGCGGCTTCTCGCGCTCGTCAACCGTCTTGGCCGCTTCATTCGCGCGCTTCAGTATCGCGGCACGACGCTTGCCGAATACTTCGAGCACCGGAAGGATCTTGGAACGTTCCCGAAATACCGGTGCGTGTACAAGGGCGAGACGCTGTATTTCGCGAACGACGAAAAGTACAGCGACTTCATCAAACGCCAGGAAGCGCAAGGCGATTCCGTTGAAGTGGTGGAAGAGGATCTTACCGTGACCGCATCCGCCATTCCCGAGAACGGCATGCTCGTGACCGAGTTTTTGGTCGCGTCCGAACTTGAAAAAACGGCAAAGGAACTGCAAGACCTGGGCTTCCGCACCGAAGACATGGTCTATCATGCCGAACCCGGCGCGACGCCCCGTTTTTGGCTCGTGACGGAAAAGGATCAGGTTCCGTGCGAAAGCCTGCACGACATTCTCGACAATACCCGCGAGCTTGGCAAACGCGGCATGGAAGTGTCCCGCTACAAAGGTCTCGGTGAAATGAATCCGGAACAGTTGTGGTCGACGACCATGGATCCGGATCGCCGTCTTTTGTACAAGGTCACGGTGGATGACGCCGTCAAGGCCGATCAACTGTTCAACCTGCTGATGGGCGAGGTTGTCGAACCGCGCCGCAAATTTATAGAACGCTATGCGCTTGACGCGCAGTTGGACGTATAGGCAAGGAGAATCATACGCAATGAGCAGCAATCCTTTCGGCGCGCAGGCCGCCGGCATCAAGCCCATGCCCATCGAGGAGGAATTGAAAAATTCCTACCTGACCTACTCCATGTCCGTCATCGTCTCGCGTGCGCTTCCCGACGCGAGAGACGGACTTAAACCTGTGCAGCGGCGTATTCTCTACGCCATGAACGATCTCAACCTCACCGCCGGCGCAAAATACCGCAAATGCGCAAAAGTCGTCGGCGACTGCATGGGCAACTATCACCCGCACGGCGACTCGTCCATTTACGACGCGCTCGTGCGTCTCGCGCAGGACTTTTCCGTCCGTTATCCATTGGTCGATCCGCAAGGCAACTTCGGTTCAATCGACGGCTACCCGGCCGCGGCGCAGCGTTATACCGAATGCCGCATGTCCAAAATTTCCGCCGAAATGCTGGCCGATTTGGAAAAGGACACCGTCGACTTCGAAGCGAACTACGACGACTCGACCGTCGAACCGTCCGTTCTTCCGGCGAAAGCGCCGCTCCTTCTTTTGAACGGCGCGACCGGCATCGCCGTCGGCATGGCGACGTCAATGCCGCCGCACAATATCAAGGAAGTGTGCAAGGGCGTTATCGCGCTTCTCGACAACCCCGACCTGACGATTCGCGATTTGATGAAACATGTCTCCGGTCCCGATTTCCCGACCGGCGGCCTTATCTGCGGGCGCGAAGGCATTCACAAGGCCTACCACACCGGGCGCGGGCAGGTGACCATGCGCGCGCGGTGTCATATCGAAACCGCCAAAAACGGCCGCCAGTCCATCGTCGTCACGGAAATCCCGTACCAGGTCAACCTCGGCACGCTCGTTGAAAAAATCGCCGACGTCGTCAAGGACGGCAAAATCAACGGCATCGCCAATATCCACGACTACTCGAACAAGGACGGCATCCGCATCGTCATCGAGTTGAAATCGGGCGAAGACTCCAACGTCATCCTGAACCAGCTCTACAAGTTGACGCCGCTCCAGTCGAACTTCTCGGTCAACAACATAGCGCTCGTCAAGGGCAGGCCGGAAACGCTCAACCTCAAGCAGATGATGGAAGTCTACCGCGATCACCGCTTCGAAGTGATCCGCCGCCGCACCGTCTATCTTCTGAACAAGGCGGAAGCCCGCGCGCACATTCTGGAAGGCCTTCTGAAAGCGCTGGACAACATAGACAAGGTGATCGGCATCATTCGCGGATCGGCCGATATTCCGACCGCCCGCGCCGCGCTCATCGCCGAGTTCTCCCTTTCCGAGGTGCAGGCGAACGCAATCCTCGAAATGCGCCTTTCCCGGCTCACCGGACTGCAACGCCGCGAACTCGAAAACGAATACGCGGAACTTGTCAAGAAAATCGCCGAATACAAGGCTATTCTGGGCGATCGCAATCTCGTCGTGGCAATCATCCGCGAGGATTGCCTCGAACTCATCGAAAAGTACGGCGACGCGCGCCGCACCGAGATCGTCGCCGCCGCCGAGGACATTTCGCTTGAAGACATGATCGCCGACGAAGAAATGGCCGTGGTCGTCTCCCACGACGGCTACCTCAAGCGGATGGCCCTGGACGTATACCGGAAGCAAGGCAGGGGCGGCAAGGGCGTCACCGGTTCCGGCCTCAAGGACGGCGATTTTATCGAACACCTGTTCGTCGGCTCGACCCACGATTACATTCTTTTCTTCACGACCAAGGGCCAAATCCATTGGCTCAAGGTCTATGACGTCCCTGAAATGGGGCGCGCCGCCAAGGGACGCTCGATCGCCAATGTCCTCTCTCTCGACGCCGAGGAAAAAGTCAGCGCCATGATCCCGGTGCGAACCTTTGACGACGAACACTTTCTCGTCATGGCGACGCGCCTGGGCGTTATCAAGAAAACCGTCCTCTCCGCCTTCCAGCATCCGAAAAAAGGCGGCATCCGCGCCATCAACATCGGCGACGGCGACGAGTTGATCGGCGTCGTCATGACCGGCGGCGAGGACGAGTTGATACTCGCGTCGAAAGAAGGGCTTGCCTGCCGCTTCAAGGAATCGGACGTGCGCGCGATGGGCCGCTCCGCCGCCGGGGTCAACGGCATGAACCTGGCCGACGGCGACGTCTGCATCGGGCTTATGGTCGTAAGCCCCGACTGCTCCGTTCTCACCATATCCGAGTCCGGCATGGGCAAGCGTTCCGACTTCGCCGATTACCGCTTGACCAAGCGCGGCGCCAAGGGCGTCATCAACATGAACATCACGGACAAAACCGGGGCCGTCGTCGCCTGCATGACCGTGCAGGAAGAGGACGAGGTGATGATAATCACCTCGAAAGGCATGGTGGTCAGAACGCCCGTCAACGGCATTCGCGTCATCGGCCGCGCCACCCAGGGCGTCAAGGTGATTCGCCTCAAGGATGAAGACTCCGTCGTCGCCGTGGCCCGCGTCGTCGTGACCGACAAGGAGGAACAGAACGAGTCGGACGCAGGCGATATCAACATGGTGATGGAACCGGATGAGGATTCGGGACCGTCCGCCGAGTAATCGGTACGTCGCTACGCCCGGGGCATTTCTTGTCCCGGGCTTTTTTCACCCGCACTGGAAAGAGGAGCCTCCGGCATGCAGCAGAACATTCCCGAACTCACGGAAAAACTGAAGGGCAGAATCGATTTTCTTCGCGGCGATTTTACCCTCGCCAGCGGCAAGAAATCGGATTTCTACATCAACGGAAAGACAACCACGCTTCGTCCCGATGCGTTGAATTACGCCGCCCGCGTTTTTCTGGACATGATGAAGGGCGCCAAGCCGAACCGGGTCGGCGGATTGACTCTCGGCGCCGACGCGCTCATCGGCGCGATTACCGCTTTTTCCTTTGAACTCGGCATGCCGGTCGAAGGCTTCATCGTTCGCAAGGAAATGAAGGATCACGGAACCGGGCAGGGCATTGAAGGCCCCGAAATCCTTCCGGGCCAGCGCGTCGCCATTATCGAAGACGTGGTGACGACCGGCGGCAGCGCCATCAAGGCGATCGAGCGCGTTCGCGCCGCCCAGCCGGAAGCGGTTATTGTCGGCGTGTACGCGCTGGTGGACAGGCTGGACGGCGGGCGGGAAGTGTTGGAAAAAATGGGCATTCCGCTCCATTCCGTTTTTACAAAAGACGATTTGCTGTAGAGCGCGTTTGCACTGCCTGCGGCATTCCAGCCGTATTCGTTGTGGGACACTACGCGGGACGATACCATGGGGAAAACAAAAAACGGTCGGGACGGGCACGCCGGCGGTGCGGAACCCGCGCCCGATCGGGACTGCCTGACCGACATGTATATGGAACTTTTACGTTCGGTTCGGGTGACGGGCAGGGAAATTGCCCGTCTCTCCGGTACCCGGTCGCAGTATATTTCCGATATCAAACGGCGGCAGCGCCCTTTGTCGAATGAAATGTATTCGCGAATCCTGGCCGGGCTGTTTGGGAAATACAAATGGCTGATGTGCGGCGATTTCGCCCTTGACACCGCGCACATTATCGCCTTGTTTCCGTTTATACGGGAGCCCGGCGATTCCTGCATGGCGCTTCCCGTACTGCAGCGGCCGTTTGTCGGGCCGACCATGGCCTCGGGCGATTGGGACGGAACATTTTTCCAGGTTGCCCCGCCGATTCGGGAACAGGCGGAAGCGATGCATGAACCGTATATCCTTCATCTTCCGTTCAATGATCGGACGGGGCGTTTGCGCCGTGGCGATTATCTGCTGATCGATCAACGGCGGACGGGAGCGCTTTCGCATTGCCTTTTGGTCAAAAGCGGTTGGGGGATCAGGCTGATTCGCAAGAATGGCGACGGGTATGAGGATGTTGAAAACGGCGCGGCGGTTGACGAGGATTTCGATATCGTCGGCAATGTTGCCCTGATTCTTTTGGGAGCGATATAACCGGTGTCGTAGGCGCCGGAAGGAGATATTGATGCGAGTAGGCAGTGTCATCGAAATAAAAAAGCAGGAGTTCCGGGTCGGTCTGACTCCGGGCAATGTGCGTGAATACGTCCGGTGCGGACATGAGGTAGTGGTTCAGGCCGGATTGGGCAATGGTTCGGCTTTTTCCGACGCCGAATATGCCGATGCGGGCGCAACCGTGGTGCAAACGGCCGCGGAAGTGTGGAAAGAGTCGGAAATGATGGTCAAGGTCAAGGAGCCGCTTCCGGAGGAGTACGGTCTGATGCGGAGCGGGCAGATACTGTACACGTACCTTCATCTTGCCGCCGACAAAAAACTGGCTGAAGCGATGATGTCGACCGGCGTGACCGGAGTCGCGTATGAGACGGTGACCGATTCGCGCGGCAGATTGCCGCTTTTGACGCCCATGAGCGAGGTGGCGGGTCGTCTCAGCGTTATCGAAGGTGCGAAATGCTTGCAGAAAAACATGGGTGGCCGGGGGATTCTTCTTTCCGGCGTTCCTGGCACGCATCGGGCGAAAACGCTCATTCTCGGCGGCGGCGTGGTCGGCATGAACGCGTGCAAAATCGCAGTCGGCATGGGTGCGCGTGTCGTTGTCATGGACGTCAACGCCGAGCGCCTCGCCTGGTTCGACGATACGTATGGCAGTCAGGTTGATACGGTTTTTTCGACCGAGACCGCCATTCAGCAGGAAATCCGCGACGCCGATTTGGTTATTGGCGCTGTACTGATTCCCGGCAAGAGCGCGCCGAAGTTGATCAAGCGTTCGTATTTGGCCGATATGCTCGACGGGAGCGTCATTGTCGATGTGGCTGTGGATCAGGGAGGGATTGCTGAAACGTCGCGTCCGACCTATCACGACAATCCGACGTTTGTCATGGACGGCGTGGTGCATTATTGCGTCGGCAATATGCCCGGGAGTACGCCGCGCACGTCAACCATAGCCTTGACCAATGTGACGACGGGATTTGGTCTTCGCATTGCCGGGGACGGGCTTCAGGCAGCGTGCAAAAACGACGCGAATCTTGCCAACGGCGTCAATATCCACAATGGCGAATGCACCTGTGAAAACGTCGCGATTTCGCTCGACCTTCCCTATACCCCCTTGGCAAAAACCATGGCAATCTAATATCCAATACAGCCAACACAAAAAAA
>DAIPJX010000066.1:0-10739 GCA_036770065.1 Planctomycetota bacterium | reverse complement strand
TCGGCGGCCGCGACGGCGGCACCGGCGCCAGCGGCCGGTTTGATTCCGGAGCGAGCGGTCGCTATGACGCGGGTTCGAGCGGCCGGTTCGACGAAGGCGGTTCGAGCGGCAGCCGCGGTAAAAGCGGGAGCGGCAGCGGCTATTCCGGCCGGTCCGAGGCGAGGGGATCGGCGCGCGGAGCCGCCACCGATGTGTTCGACGAGGATATGAACACGCGCGGCAGCGGTCCGTCCGGCGACGACATTCCGTTCTAAGATGGCTTTGGTTGATTGATTTTTTTTAAATTTTTTGATGGGAGACATACAGTGAGTTCCGATTACGGCAAGGACAAGGATTTTCATATGGGCGGCGGCCGCTGCCGTTACTGCGGCAAGAATGCTCCCGCCACGGTCGACTACAAGGACGTCAATACGCTTCAGAAGTTCATGAGCCCGCAGGGCAAGCTGTTTGACCGGAAACGTCTCGGCAATTGCGCCAAGCACCAGCGCGCCATCGCCCGCGCGGTCAAACGCGCCCGTTTCCTCGGCCTTCTCCGCTACAGCGGCAGGCAGTAGTAGATCTTTTTTTCATATCATTTGTGGAGGCTGAATCATGCCGATGAAATTGTTGCTGTCTGAAGATGTCAAGGATCTCGGCCTGGCCGGCGATGTTGTTTCCGTCGCCAACGGCTATGGCCGCAATTACCTCTTGCCGCGCGGCCTCGCGGTTGAAGTGACCCAGGCCAACCTGAAACAGATCGAGGGCCTCAAAAAGTTGCGCCAGGCCCGCGAGTTGGAGCGGGTGAAGGATTTCCGCGTCCTTGCCGAGCGTGTTTCCGCTGTCGACGTCACCATCAGGGAACGCGTCGGCGAAAACGACACGCTGTACGGCTCTGTCGGTCCCAAGCAGATTGTGGACGCGATGGCTGCCGAGAACATTCTGCTTGAGCAGGAAATGGTCCGTCTTGAAGAGCCGATCAAGACGCTTGGCGTGCACCGCGTCAAGGTCCGCCTGCACCCCGAGGTTGAGACCGAGCTCAAGGTTTGGGTGGTCAGCGTGGACGAGAACGTTTCGGTCGAATGACCCGGTTTTTTCCTGTGACATGAAGGAGCCTTGGCAACAAGGCTCCTTTTTCATATGATGACCGGACGGGCGGGGAATGGAAAGTGGGGAATGGCATGGCTGAGCAATTGGTTTCGTCAAGCAGGTTGGGCGCTCTCAGGTCGGCATTGGGGAATGGCGCCAAACCGGTTTTGCTGGTGATTCACGATTATCCCGATCCCGATGCGATTGCATCCGCTTTGGCTATTCAAACGCTGGCCGGAGCGTGGGGCGTCAGCGCGATAATTGTGCAGGGCGGCGGAGTCGGGCGGGCGGGAAACGCCGAAATGATTCGTTTGCTCAAGATAGATCTCCGCACTTTTGCCTCGATTCCCGATTTGGGCGAGTACGCCGGCGCGGTGTTTCTTGATACCCAGCCGCAGGCGCGCAATCAATCCCTGCCCGATTATGTTCCCGTTCTCGCCGTTATTGATCATCATGACATCAGTTCCGCCTCGACCCGGCTTTCCCGCAGATCCTCCGAAACCGGCAAGACGGTTTATTCCGATGTGCGGTCCAATGTGGGCGCGAGTTCGACGCTTGCCTTCGGCTATCTTGACGCGGCGGGCATTGTTCCCGACGCGAGGCTTGCGACGGCCTTGTTTTTGGGCATAAAAACGGATACGGACAGTTTGCTCAGGAATGCCAGTCCGGGCGATATCGGCGCCTACGTTGCGCTTCTTCCGCTGGCCGACATTCAGTTGGCGGCTCAGGTCATACATCCGCCGCAAAACCGCGAGTATTACGTTTTCATGCACCAGGCGGCCGAGCGGTCCACGGTGTACGGTTCGACTCTGCTCGCCAATCTTGGCGATATTTCCAGCCAGGACATGTTGTCGGAGGCTTCCGATTATTTGATTAACTTCAAGGGCATGCGGTATGCGTTGGCGGTGGGGTTCAAGGATGCGCGCGTATTCATGTCGCTTCGGGCCAAGCCGAGCCATGCCGATGCGACCGCGGTTTTGTTGCATGTGTTGGAGCCGGAAGGCAAGGGGGGCGGCCACGGTCTTTCCGCCGGCGGGTTTATTGACGGGTTTGACGATCGGGAGGCTGCCATCGGGTTGATTCGGGATCGACTGTTGGAGGCGACCGGCGATATCGGCAGTGTGGGAGAGCATCTGATTCCGGAGGAATTGGTGCGCTAGCTTGTAAAAACCCTGGTCCGGCGGAAGGACCGGGATTTTTTACCCGTGGTGCGGCGGCGTCACTCCGCCTTTCCGACAAACCGGAGCGCCTGTTTGACAAATTCCCTGTCTCCCACCATTTCCGTGAAGCGCGAATACAGCGCCTCCGCCGCGTCGACAAACCGTTGACGTTCGTCGTCCCGCAGCTTCCGGACTTCCATGCCCTTGCTTTCGAGAAACGCGAGCGTTTGATTCAGTTCTTCCGTTTCGGTTTGGATGTTGGCCCGGCGTTCACTCTCCGCCGCTTCCGTCATGACTTTTTTCTGTTCCATCGTCAGCGCGTTCCATGTGTTTCCGTTTATGCCCAACACCCACACGTCGGCAATATGGTTCGACATGGTGATGTACTTCTGCACCGCATAAAACCCGGCATCCATGGGAACGCTGGCCGGGTTTTCCTGACCGTCGACCAGATTGCCCGCAAGCGCGGGGTAAATCTCGCTGGATTGTATGGGCGTGGGCAATGCGCCCATGGAATGGAAATATTCCATCCACACCCGGTTGTTCGGCACCCGCAGTCGCATGCCCCGCAAGTCGTCGGGTGAAGCGATTGGATGTTTCGAGTTGGTGAGAGCCCTGAACGGCCGCGGCCAAAAATCAATGACGTGGATGTTCAATTCTTCCACATCGTTTTTCAGCGTATCGCCCGCTTCGCTTTGCAGGTATTCCATAAGTTGTTCCGTCGACGCGAACAGGTATGGAAACGACAAAGTGACGAAACGTGCTTTTTGATTGGCATACAGCGAGGCGGGCAGCAACAGCAGGTCAAGCGATCCACTGCCGGCCATGCGGATGGCCCGGCCGGGGTCGCCGGCGAACAATTCGCCGTTTGAATGGACGGCGAGAGTGATTGCGCCGTTGGTGCGGGAAGCGATTTCCCCGGCGTACCGTTTCGCGGCGAGGGAAACGGCGGCGCTTTCCGGATCGGGCGTGGATATGGTGAAGACGGTTCCCGCGTGGGCGGATGATGAAAAAACAATTGCACAAAGGACAGCCAGCCACATCATTGCTTTTTGCATGATTTTTCCTTCCTGCAATAATGATACCTGTTCAGGTCGCTGGCCTCAAGAGTGCAAATCGGTTGCGGCGAGATGTCTTGGCGGTTACCATTGGACGAAAGAGCATTGAATCGAAAGGGCATTTGCATGAATACCCCGCATTGCGCGTTTGTGCCGTTCTCTGATCGCCTCCGGCGTATGCCGGTCTGGCTTTTTTTTCTGATCGCCTGTTTTTGTCTTTCGGTCGTGTTTGCCGGCGACGCTTCATCCGAAACGGTCGCAGCGGCTGCTTCCGCTTCCGAACAGGAGCAGGAACAGCCCGCCGCCGAAAAGGCGGCGGAAGAGCTTCGGCAACAACGTGAACAAGAGCGGCAGGCGCTTATGCGGGATGCCGAAAGCTTTGTCCAGACGGCCGACCAAAAGGTCGAGCGGACGCTTCCGTATCCCATCAACCTGTTGTTCAGCGTGCGGCTGTTCGGCATTACCTTGTGGCGCATTGTTGCCGGTTGCGGGCTTGTGGTTCTTGGCCTGTTTTTGATTTTTCTGGTGGGACGGCGTTTTCGCGATATTGTCCGAAACGAACGAAATGAAGAGAAAAGAAGCGCCTGGAATCAAGTGCTGGACGTGGCGACGCTCGCCTTGCGCCATCCGCTCAAGGTTCTTCTGGCCGGTCTGTTTCTGCGCGCGGTCAGCAATCTTGTTGTGACGCTCTATCATCCGGACTTTGTGTGGCTGTCGAACGTTCTCATCTTCCTGTCCGTCATCTACTACTTGTATGAGCTGGTTGGAAGCATCGATACGGTGTATGGCGATCGTTTGTTCCATGGGTCGGAACGGTTGATGGAAACGGTCCGGCCGATAGTGGTGAAGATAATCCGTTTTTTCATTCTTCTTTTCGCGGGCGTGCATATTTATCAGGCCGTGACCGGGCAGACGTTGTTTTCCCTCCTGGCCGGGCTTGGCATCGGCGGCGTCGCGCTGGCGTTGGCGTCGCAGGAAACATTGAAAAACGTGTTTGGCTTTGCGTCCATCGCCATGGACAAATCGTTCCTGGTCGGTGATTCCGTTACGGTCGGGGATTTCACCGGGACGATTGAGCATGTCGGTCTTCGCTCCACCCGCCTTCGCGGTTTCGACGGCAACGCCATCGTTATTCCGAACACAACCGTCATCGGCTCCAATATCGTCAATTCCAACCGGCGGCCCTATATCCGTCGGGAAATTCGCATCGCTCTTTCTCCCGCCAATCCGTATGAAAAAATCGAAATGGCGATGGAAGCGCTTCGGGAAGCGGTGGGCAAACACGAAGGCAAGGTGGCCGGACTGCCTCCGGTGGTGCGTTTTGTCGAGTATGAACCGGCGCGGATTATTATTCAGGTGCTTTTTTGGTATGATGCGAACATGCCGTTTTATCCGGACGAGTCCAGCCGGGTGAATTTGCTGGTCTTCCGGCGACTGTCCGAATTGGACGTGTTGTTCGCCGAGCGGTGAGGGTCGGGAAAGCGTATGCATATAGCAATATTCGCTTGGGAAGCGCTGGAAGGAATAGCGGTCGGCGGCGGCGCCGTGTATGCGAGCCGTCTGGCGGCGGCGTTGGCGCGCGCCGGCCATAGGGTCAGGTTGTTTACCCGCATGGGCGAAGGGCAGGCGATGGACGAGGTGGTGGGCGGGGTTTTCGTCCGCCGCTGTCCGTGGGACGGAAAGCGCGGCTTTGTCGACGAAGTGGAGGCGCTGGCCGATTCGTTTGCCCATTACTACGCCGACTCCATCAAGGCGGACGGCGGGTACGATTTGATTCACTGCCATGAATGGCTGACCGTCAACGCGGGGCTTAAGGCACAGCGCATCGCTCCCGCGCGCCTGGCGGTCGGTTTCCATTCGACCGAATGGGCGCGGACGGGCGTGTGGCCCGACAGCGGCGATTCCGCCCGCATTGCCGGAATCGAACGGGCCGGAATTGACGGCGCCGACGCCGTCATTGCCGCTTCGTATTGGGCGCGGCGGAAAATCGCCGAACAATTCCATCCGCCGGACTGGAAGTGCGAAGTCGTTTATCATGGCGTGGATGTGGACGCTCTGGAAACGATGACGCCGGAGGCGATGGAAGTGCGCCGGGGAGCCGGTCTTGCGAATGGCGCGCCGTCGCTTCTTTTTGCGGGACGGTTTTCTTCGCATGGCGGCGGCGATATTGCCGCCCGCGCCTGCGGATTGGCGGCCAGGGCGTTTCCAAGCGCGCGTTTTCTGTTCGCGGGCGAAGGCGCGCTGGAAGAGTCGATGCGCCGGGACGCGGGGCCGAATGCGTCGTTTCTGCCTTTGTATGCGCGGGGCGTTCCGTCTGAGTATTACCAGGCGGTTGACTTGGTGCTTGCCCCGTTCCGGCGCGATTACAATGGCCGGGCGGTCATGCCGGCGTGGAGGGCCGCGAAACCGGTCGCTGTATTGCGGGGAACGGTGCCGTCCGAATTCGTCATGCACGGAACGAACGGCTGGACCGTGGGCGATTCGCCCGAAGAGCTGGCCGCTGTCATCGTCGATGCCTTCAATCATCCGGAACAAACAGCCTGGATGGGCCGGAACGGCAGGGTGGCGGCGGAGACGGCGTTTTCCTGGGATGAGGCGGCCAGGCGGCTGCTTCGCGCGTATACGCGCAAAGACAGGTTGATGCGGAATGCAATGCGATAACGGAACGGAGCGGGTGAATGTCATTTTTGAAATTGGAAGACAGGGTGTTTCTTGTTGTCGGGGTGGCGAACAAAAAAAGCGTCGCGTATCATGTCGCGTCCGCTCTTGCGGCGGAAGGGGCGAAGATAGTGCTGGCGGTGAAGGATGAGGCGGCGATGGGGCCGGTCGCGAAGTTGTTTCCCGGGGCGGACGTGTTTTCCTGCAATGTCGAACGGGAAGACGAAATCGCCCTGCTTGCCGAAAAGGTGACGGCGGCGCATCCGGTCCTGCACGGCATGGTTCATTCCATCGCGTTCGCCAATTACAGTCAGGGCGTTAAGCCGTTTCATGAAACGGTGAAGGCGGATTTTCTCCAGGCGGTCGACATCAGCATGTTCAGTTTGCCCGCGCTTGCCAACGCGTTCAGGAAAAATTTTTCTTCCGACGCCTCCGTCGTCACCATTTCCATTTCCCATACTTCGATGGCGTCGGAAAGTTACGGGTATATGGCGCCGGTGAAGGCAGCGCTTGATTCGTCCGTGGCGTTTCTCGCGAAAAGCTTTTCCGCTTTTTCCGAGGTGCGGTTCAACGCGGTCAACGCCGGTCTTCTCAAAACCTCCGCTTCGGCCGGCATCCCGGGGTATCTGGACAATTATCTCTTCGCCGAACAGGCGACTCTCCGGAAACGCGCTCTTGAGACGCGTGAAGTGGCCGATCTGGCCCTGTTCCTTTTAAGTCCGCGTTCATCCGGCATTAACGGGCAAAGACACGTCATTGACGCCGGAATGAGCATCAATTTTTTCGACAGGGAAATCGTCAAGAACGCTATCCGCCTGGAATAACGAGTTCGCTTGTGGTTGGTCTTCAATTTCCACCGGAAACTCATTCCAAAACTATGGTTTTGCCGGAGTTTTTCCTGTAGAATACGTCTTGCTGCAATTTTCTGTGGCGATTGCCGCGTTATACGGCATTTTATGGGAATACATATAATGAACATCAAGCGAATGCGATGCGGCATTGCCGCGTCCGTGTTGTCGGCGGTTATGCTGATTCCGGTCGGTGCGGCTGATTTTGGCGGGGAAGTGTTGGGCAATGCCGATATCATCAGTTTGTCCAGAGCGGGCATGGCGCCGGAATTGATTATTGCGAAAATTCAGGCAACGCCCAATACATTCGATCTCTCCACTCGCGCCATGATAGCCATGAAAGAAAACGGCGTGCCGGATCAGGTGATGGGCGCGGTGATGGCCGCGGCGCAAAATGCGGGCGGCAGAACGGCGCTGGATCAATCCCGTTTCGCCCGCGAACTGGAGAATATCGCCGTTGGCGGCGAGTCGGCTCGGACCGCCGGCCTTGCCTGGATGTTGTCGAACCGGCCGTGCCCGAATTGCAGCGAAGCCTGCTTGATAGCCGGGCCGAAATACGGGCCGCCGCTGTACGGGCGCTTGCCGGGTTGCGCGAACAGTCGAGCCTTCCGGCCATGCGCAATTTGCTGACCGATCAGTCGTCGCAGGTGCGTCTGGTTACGGCCGAAGCGCTGGCGCTTTTGCGCGACGCTCCGTCCATCAATGCGGCGGAGCAGGCGGTTCTTCGTCAGGTACGTCCTTTGGACGGTTATATTCGCCTGGTTGGCCATGCCAAATTGACGCAGTCCGTTCCCGCCCTGGCGACTGTTCTTTCCGGTAATCCCGACGCGGCCAGTCGTAGCGCGGCGGCGTGGGCGATTGGCGAGATTGGCCGTCCCGGCATGGCGGCGCTGCCTTCTTTGGAAGCCGCGCTTTCCAATGACGCCGACCCGGACGTTCGTCGCGAATCCGTTGTCGCGCTTGCCAAGTTCCACAACGCCAACACCGCGTCCCTCTTGCAAAACGCGTGTCGAATCGATCCGGCCGTCCGCAAGTCGGCGCTTGAAGCCATGGCGGACTATCCGGAAACAATCGAGTTTCTTGTCGGCGTCATGAATCTTGGCGCGGATCTCATTGCCGCGGACGAACTGGAAGCGGCGCGGAATTCCCTCACCCGGCTGACCGGACAGGATCTGGGGATGGACGGTTCGCGCTGGAACGACTGGTTCGCATCGAACCGTTCGAGCTTTCCGTCCGTTGCCGGAACGTCGGCAGGCGGCGGAGCGGCGGCGACAACCTATTCCGCTCCCGCTGTGCTGGAAGTCGCGACCGCCGGTTCCGGCTCTGGTGAAGTCGATTTTGATCGATGGAGCCTTGTCGCCGATACGGATGATATTCCCATGGCGCTGCATGTGGATGCGGCCGCCGGTTCGCGTGCGCCCGACCTTATGGGAGCGGGGCTGCCGCCTCCTTCCAATGGCGGCATTTCCGGCATGCCCGGCATATCCGGGTTTTCGTCGGAGCCGACCGCCTCCGGGACGCCGTCGATGTTGTCGCCGAGCGATTTTGGCGGTAACGACGCAGGCTTTGGCGGCGGCGGTTTGGCCGGAGGAGCGTCCAATGAGTCCAATCTGTTCCGCACCTGGAGTTCCGAACCCGATCGGATGAATCGGTCCGAAGACGTCGACGTGTCGTCGGCATATGTTGCGCCCGGGTCGGGCGACGTGGATGAAAGCATGTTCATGTCGGGCATGGACGCGGATGCGTTGCCTGCGAACTCGAGCGCGATGGATGATGGAATGTCCACGTATCGTGAGGTCAGTACGTTGTCGGGCGACGACGGAATGGCGTTCACGGCCCCGGAATTTTCTCAAGCGCCTGATACAAGCGCATTGCCCGGCGGCATTTCACTGCCGTTGCCCGGCATGGACATGGGCATGGCCGGCAATGGATTCCAGCCGTTCACCTCGTCGCCGGAAGAATTGGACGCCGATCCGTTCGGCATGCCGTCCGATTCCTTCTTCCCCGCTCCGGACGATACGGATGGATTCGCCGCCATGGATGATCCGTTTGCCACGCCCGACATGACGGAGGTGGCGGATAATCAGTTTATGACGGATGACGGTTTTGGAAGCGAGCCGGGGGAATTCCTGTTCGGCGGAGACGACGGATTCACATCAATCGATGAGAGCAGCTGGCCGGATATTCCATCCGAAATGCCGGCGGAAACGAACGGGTACGAAGAAGCGCCGGGCTTTATTCCGGTTGCGCCGACGAGTGATGGCGTCGCGAGTGGCGATGTCGCAAGCGATGATGGTTATGACGCACTGTCCGACGCGACGGAAAATCCGCGAAGCGATACGGATGAAGAAGAAAAATCCTACGCCCGGTATTTGTTTGTCGAACCTGAAGCTGGACAGATGGTGGTGGGGGAAGCATTGTTCGACGGTTCGGTTCAGGCCATGGAAACGCTCGAACCGGCGATGGCGAATTCGGCTCCGCCGATCCAGCCTTCTGTCGTGCCGGAGATAGCCGCTCCGGAACAGCGGAACGATTTGCCCGCCGCCGATGCGGAAGGCGATACCGCTGCTGATGATGATAGCTTTGCACCGCGGTACGCACCGGCCGGGACGCCGATGGTGGATACGCGATACATTGTCATTCCCGGAAGCGAAGAGGAAAGCGGCAGGCGCCGGGGGCGCAACGATGGCGCGAGAACGGTTGAAGAGATTTACCGACCGTATGCTCAGGAAACATTCCAGCCGCCGAAGGTTTCCCGGGAAGAGGATGATTACGTGCCGCCCAAGGGAGACGTGTTCAGGGATCCGTCCGTACCGCTTCCGCCGGTCCGTTCGCAAGGGACGGTTGCGCCCGGCCGCGACGGCAACGTTCCGCTTTTGGGCGAAGGGATGTTTTAACGCGGGCCGAATGAAAATGGAAAATCCCCAATCGTGCGATTGGGGATTTTTCAATGAATGACGGGAGGATGCGCATGGAATATCAGGAAATTTCCGGGAGCGGGATAATCGCGTCAACCATTGCCCTCGGGTTTTGGCGAGCGGGCAAAGATCCCGCTTTCGATGCGGCGGGACTGATCGGCGCCGCGATGGATGTGGGCATCAATTTTTTCGATCACGCCGATGTGTATGGCCGCGGCAAGAGCGAAGAAATTTTCGGCGACGCTGTAGACTGGACTCCGGCCCGGCGCGAAGCCGCGATTATTCAAACGAAATGCGGCATCCGTCCCGAAGCGAACGGCACGTACTACGATTCTTCGCGCGAGCATATTCTCGCATCCGTGCATGGCAGTTTGAAGCGTTTGAAGACCGATTATATCGACATTCTTCTTATCCATCGTCCCGATGCGCTGATGGAGCCGGATGAGGTCGCCGCCGCGTTCGCGGAGTTGCATCGCCAGGGAAAGGTTCGTTGTTTCGGCGTCAGCAATATGCGGCCCGGGCAAATGGAACTCTTGGCGCGCAGTCTTCCGTTCCGGCTCGCGGTCAATCAACTGCAATTCAGTGTGTGCCATAGCGGACTGGTTGAATCAGGCCTGGCCAGTAATATGGAACTGGAGCAATCGGACAGCAAGGATGGCGAGGTTTTGGATTATTGCCGGTTGAACAATATCACGGTTCAGGCATGGTCGCCGCTGCAATACGGGAATTTCAAGGGAACGTTTATCGAAAACGACGATTTTCCGGATCTCAATCGGGAGCTGAAGGCGCTGGCGGAAAAATACTCGGTTTCGCCCGCCGCGATAGCCGCCGCCTGGATTTTGCGTCACCCGGCGAGAATTCAGGTTATTGCCGGCACCGGCAATCCCGAACATTTGCGCGACTTCGCCGCCGCTTCGGAAGTCACACTTGAACGTTCCGAATGGTATCGCCTTTTCCGCGCCAGCGGCAAGATTCTTCCGTAACGGTTGCCCATACAAAAAGCGAAGCCGCCGTCCCCACGGGCGGCGGCTT
>DAIPJX010000275.1:0-2952 GCA_036770065.1 Planctomycetota bacterium | reverse complement strand
GCCCGGCGGCGCCGCGCGCCGCGCTGTTTTTCGTTGTCCTTGTCCGATGTGCGGGCGAAAGCGGGAGCGCCAAAGACGCGTGCGGTCGCTTCCCGCCTGTTTGGTCCGCTTCCCGTAGCGGGAAAGCGGAGTCAATCGCCCAGGCGATCAATTCCCCCGTTTCTATACTGAGTGAAAGCATGGAGCATGAAGCATCCCGAAGACGAAGGCGATGTCAGCATCATCATTCCGGCGGCGGGCGAAAGCGCCCGCATGGGGGGCGACGTCCGCAAGCCCTTCCTTTCCATCGGCGGCGAGCCGATTTTGTTCCGCACGTGCAGGAAGCTGAGGGAAGCGCCGGGCGTGTTTGAAATAATCGTCGTCCTTCACCCGGAGGACATCGAAGTGATCCGGGACGAACTGTGGGAGGAGGCGTCGGCCGCCGGCATCAGCCTGGCGGTGAAGGGCGGCAAATCGCGCGCGCAAACGGTATGGAACGGTCTGGAAGTCGTATCGGCCAGGGCGGCGATTGTCGCGGTTCATGATGCGGTCCGGCCGTTTGTTCCGGAGGACACGATTCGGGCGCTCATTTCCACGGCGCGCAAGCGGGGCGCTGCGGTGCCGGTGGTTCCGATGGTGGATACGCCGAAGCGCATTGAAGGCGACGTTATTTTGGCGACGCCGCCGCGCGCCGGCCTGATGCGGGCGCAAACGCCGCAAGTATTCCAGTCGGACTTGCTGATAGAAGCATATGAGTACGCGATGCGGACGGGAGGGTTGTCCGACCGGATTACCGACGATTCGCAACTGGTGGAAGCGCTGGGGAAGGATGTTACGGTCGTATTCGGAAGTGAATACAACATAAAGATCACGACGCCGGCGGATGTGCGGCTGGCTGAAGCGTTGCTGGCTGCCGGGCTGGTGCATTGATATTGACGCACAATCAATCGGCTTGGGCCGGGATTGCACAGGAGAAGGCGGAATGAATACAGGGAAGCAAGGCAAAGGGCTGTTTTCATGGTATTTTTCAAGCAATTTATTGATACGAATTTTTGCCGGCCTCATATTTGGCGCAGTAATCGGCATTCTTCTTGGCCATAATGAAGCGGCCGCCAGGTGGTTTATCGAGAATTTTCGTTTTTTTGGCGACGTGTTTATCCGTCTGCTGAAAATGATTGTCGTTCCGGTCGTACTGTTTTCCCTGATTGGCGGCGCCGCGTCCCTTGCCCCGGCGCATCTTGGGCGGGTCGGATGCAAAATTTTCATTTACTATATGCTGACCAGCGCGTTGGCGGTGACTATCGGCCTGATTCTGGCGAACCTGATCAAGCCGGGTCTCGGATTCCACGTCGTCGGCAATGAGACTGCGCTTGCTGCAATCAAAAGCACCCCCAGCCTTACCGAAGTGCTCTTGAACATTGTCCCGACCAATCCGCTCGAATCGCTGGCGAAGGGCGACATCCTGCCGATTATATTCTTCGCCATCCTGTTCGGCGTCGCCATATCTCTGGTCAAGGATTCCACCAATGCGCGCTCCGCCAAGGCGGCGGAAACGCTGTATGAAATTTTCACGGCCGCCGCCGAGACCATGTACAAGATTGTCGCGGGCGTTATGCAGTACGCGCCTGTCGGCGTGTTTGTTCTCATCGCCATTGTATTCGCCGATCAGGGTCCGCGCGCAATCGGGCCGTTGCTCATGATAACGATCACTGTATATATCGGGCTTGTGTTGCAGCTTGTTTTTTGCTATGGCGGGTGCCTTGGGGCTTTTGGCCTGAATCTGTTCAAGTTTGTCAACCGCGCCTCCTCTCCCATGGTGACGGCGTTCGTTACCCGTTCCTCTTCCGGAACGTTGCCGATCACCTTGCAGGTTACGGAGGAGCGCATGGGGGCGCCGCGTTCCATCGCGTCCTTTTCGTTGCCGCTTGGCGCGGCCATCAACATGGACGGCACCGCCATTTATCTGGGCGTATGCGCCATGTTCATCGGCTACGCGACCGACATGCCCCTTACCTTTGTCCAGCAGGCGACGGTGGTTATTACCGCCACCCTGGCGTCGATCGGCACGGCGGGCGTGCCTGGCGCGGGCGCGATCATGCTTATCATGGTTATGGACGCAATCGGCATGAGCGTCGTCGCCGGGTCGAACATAGCGACCGCGTACGCGATGATTTTGGGCATTGACGCGATTCTTGACATGGGGCGCACCAGTTTGAACGTCACGGGCGACATGGTCGGCACGGTGATTGTCGCGAAGACCGAGAAATCGCTTGATTTGAAGGCGTGGGAATAACCTTGCAATGGAGAAAAACGGAGAATGGCGAAAAAGAGATTGAACGGTTCCACCCGGCGCAAACGGAGGATTCCGCTGATTGCCGTGTTGGCGGTTATCGCGGGGCTTGCGTATGCGGGCTATGTATTTTTCGTGAAAGAGGACAGGGAGTCGGCGCGTGTCAGGATCGGCTCGGAAGAGTTCACCCTTGAGATAGCGCGGACCGCCGCCGCCCGGGCGGCGGGTTTGTCCAATCGCCAATCGCTTGGTGCAAGCGACGGCATGCTGTTTGTGTACGGCGTTCCTTCAGACGTCAATTTCTGGATGAAGGACACGGCGATACCGCTGACGGCCGCGTATATGGACGAAAACGGGACGATTCTCGAGCTGTACGATTTGCAGCCGTTGTCTGAGGACGGCGTTCCGTCGAAGCAACCGGTCAGGTATGTCATTGAACTGAACCAGGGTGCGTTTGCCCGCGCGGGCGCTGACGTAGGCGACACAGTGGAAAGCATTACCGGCGGGGAAAAGTACGGGCTGGGATTTTGAAACGAACAAAGGGCCACCCGAAAGGCGGCCCTCTTGAGTTTGTCTATTCAAGCCGAATGTCAAGGATATAATCGGTCACACCTCGAACCAACCATTCATATAAAGCTAAACCCGCTATAGCCTTTCAGCTTATAGCGGGTTATCGCAAACCA
>DAIPJX010000065.1:4892-10832 GCA_036770065.1 Planctomycetota bacterium | reverse complement strand
CCAGCCGGTGGCCTTGGTCGCCGCGCCGGCGCCTCTGGCGGCGCCGATCGAACCGGTCGTGGCGTATTCCGCACCGGCGTTTCCTGAAGCCGCTCCCGTCTACCGGCCGGTCGCCGGAAAAACCGTGATTATCGACGCGGGCCACGGCGGCGACGATCACGGCGCGAGTCATTACGGGCTTCGGGAAAAAGACATCAATCTCGACCTCGCCAACCGGACGGCGAAAGCGCTTCAGGCGCAGGGCGTCGCGGTATTGATGACGCGGAGGAACGATTCGTTCGTCAGCCTTCCGGAACGAAGCGCGTTCGCCAACCGCAGCCCGAACGCGGTTTTTGTTTCCATTCATGTCAATGCGAGCGACGGCAACCCGAACGCGTCCGGCATAGAAACGTTTCTCCTCACAAGCACGCAATCCGACGCGGAGCGGAGCGTCAAGGCGCTCGCGCGATACCGCGCCTCCGATCCCGATCCGGTGCGGGGCAAACAGGCGCTCGCCAACCTCACCGCCCACTGCCGCACGCGCGGGCCGGTTCTGGCGGAGAGCGTACAAAAAAATCTGGTGGCCAGAATGGGCGCGGTCGATCGCGGGGTCAAGACCGGCAACCTGGCCGTGCTGCGGGAAACGTATTTTTGCCCGGCCATTCTGGTCGAAGTCGGTTTCTTGACCAATCATCCGACCGCCCTCTCCATGCGCACGGATGAATGGCGACGCCGCACCGCCGAAGCGTTGGCGGAAGGAATTGTCGATTATTTGCGACAGCCTGAATAGGATACCGGCATTTTATGGAAGCAAACAATTCTCGAACCATCGTCGACATGGCGGACATGTCCCTGTTCGAACAGGGCGGACCGGTCATGTGGGTTTTGCTGCTGGCGGCGATTGTCGGGCTGACCTATGCCATCTACTGCCTCCTCGCCTTGCGGCGGCGGGCGGTGATGAGCCAGGCGCTCGTGGATGTGGCGGAAGCGTCGTACGATGACGGCGGATTCGACTCCGCCCTCGCCGTGTGCCGGCGCGAAGGCGGCGCATTCGCCGAAATCATCGGTACGGTCATAACGACGCGCGACTTGCCCCGCGACGAAGCGGAGGCGATTGTCGAAGGAGCGGGACGGCGGGCAATGCACGATTTGTCCCGGGGAACGCTGGCTTTGGAAGTGGTGTCGGGCGTGGCGACGCTTCTCGGGCTTCTCGGCACGGTGACGGGCATGTTCAGCATGATGATGAGCATTCGTTCTGCCGGCATCAAGGACATTTCCGCCATTTCCGGCGGCATCGGCGAAGCTCTCATCACGACGATCGCCGGGTTGTTCATCGCCATTCCCACCTATGTCGCGTTTGTCTATTTCACCCGCCGGGTCGAAGACATGGTGTTGATGATGGAAGAATACGCGATTCATCTCATGGCCCGCATCCATCGGGGCAAACCGCGAGAATCGTCCCGGCGGTCTTCGCGGACCGAGGCGCGGGCGGGGCACGAAGCATGAAGTTTATTGCGCGGCGGCGCGCGACCTCGTCCGTCATCAATCTGACGCCCTTGATCGACTGCATGTTTCTTCTGGTCATCTTCATCATGATAGCGGCCCGGTTCGAACCGGACGGCGGCATCCCCGTCGATTTGCCGACCGCGAGCGCGGGGCGGGCGAAAACGGTTCCGTCCCTTATCAACATATCGGTCACCGCCGACGGCAGGATATTCCTTGAAGACGAGGAAGTGCGGGCGGAGGGTCTGGACGATCGCATTGTCCGGGCGCGAACCCTCGCGGGCGATCCGGAGGGGGAGGACGTGGTGCTGGTCGTGTATGGCGACAAGGACGCGCATCACGGCGCGATTGTGCAAGTGCTGGACGCCGCCGCCAGGGCGAAGCAGAAAAAAGTCACCATACGAACGCGCGAATAAGGCGGACTCCATGGCGAAAACGAAACGAAACGATGTGCGAAAGCGTCTGGACGGGTTGTTTTTCCGTCTTGCCGCGCTCGGGCTGGACGGCGCTTTGCTGAGCGGGCGCGACGATATTTTTTATTGCACCGGTTATACCGGTTCCGACGCGGTTGTCCTGGTGTCGGCGAAGAAGAAAAAAGGTTGGCTTGTCACCGATTCACGCTACACCGAGGAGGCGGCGAACACCGCTCCCGATGTGGAGACGGAAGTGTGGCGCGCCGGTTTCGGCGCGTACGTCGGCAAACGGATTCACAAGCTCGGCATGAAAAAAATCGGCTATGCGCCGCAAACGCTGACCGTGTCGTTTTTCAACGCCGTCTCGGCGGAATCGGCCAAGGGCGCGAAGTGGATCGATATCGGAGCCATGCTTGGCGATATGCGCGCGGTGAAGAGTTCGGGCGAGCTGGCGCTTATGCAAGCCGCCCTAACCTGCGCGGAAGATGCGTTTTTCGCGGCGAAAAAGCGCTGGCGCATCGGCATGACCGAAATGGACGTGAAGAACGATCTTGAGTGGGAAATGCGCCGGCGCGGAGCCGAGGACGCGGCGTTCGAAACCATCGTCGCGGTCGGCGCGAACGCCAGCCTGCCGCATGCCCACGCGGGCGGTCGGAAATTGGCCGGCGGCAAAATGGTGTTGATCGATTTCGGGGCGCGGGTGAACCGGTATAATTCGGATTTGACCAGAACGCTGTGGATGGGCGAGATTCCGAAAGTGTGGGCCAGGCGTTATCAGGCCGTTCTCGATGCGCAACAAGCCGGAATTATCGCGATACAGCCCGGCGTTGTGTGCGGCGCTCCGGACAAGGCGGCGCGCGCCGTGTTTGCGGAACGGAAATTGGAAGGATATTTTACCCACAGCCTCGGCCACGGAGTCGGCCTGGCTGTGCATGAGGAACCGCGTCTTGGCCGGGCGAACGAACGGGTCCTGGAACCGGGCAATATCGTCACGGTGGAGCCGGGGGTGTATTTTCCCGGAAGCGGCGGCATCCGGACCGAAGACATGGTGGTGGTGGAAAGAACGGGAGCGCGGGTCATGAGCACATTGGAAAAAAGTCTCGCCGGCGCTGTTTTGTAACGTACCATGAACCGTTTGGGAACTTGCGGCCGCGCTTTGCATCACAACGTTTCGTCGGTTGAGAGAGCGCGGTAGCGCTCGAGTCTTGAATGCAAGAATTTTCCGGCATTGTTCATTGTTAATTGTTCATTGTCAATTTAGGCTAAGCTAAAGCATTACATCCACATAAAACCGCTTCTACCAGTATTACAGGGTTCCCTGTGGTTGTTCTGTCTTGTGCCGGGCAACAAGATACTTATAATGTTTTGGGGCGAAGGCTGGCGCGGAGTGCGCACTTCGTCCGCAGGATGGACACTTGTTCGCATTGGGGTTTTTATGACGCAAAGCATTGAAAAGATCAACGCCTTACTGGCAATGATGAAAGACAACGATATTGTCGAGCTCGAGCTTGAAGAAGGCGAATTCAGCATTGCTCTCCGGAAGCAGGGCGCGTTCGTCCCGCAGGGCGTCCCCATGGCCATGAATATGGCCATGCCCGCTCCCATGGCGCCTCCCGCCGCCATGCCGGCCGCTCCCGCCTCCGCCGCATCCGGCCAGGCCGATGCCGATCCCGGACTCCTTCAGATCAAGAGTCCGATTGTCGGCACGTTCTACCGCACGCCCGGGCCGGAGCAGCCGCCTTTTGTGCAGGAAGGGGATACCGTTCGCAAAGACTCCGTCGTTTGCATCATCGAAGCGATGAAGATCATGAACGAAATCCGCGCCGAACTCGACGGCAAAATCGAAAAAGTTCTGGTCGAAAGCGGAGAACCGGTCGAATACGGCCAACCCCTGTTCCTGGTGCGTCGCGCCTAGAATATTCCCTATGATGAGGTGATTGGAAGCTGCATGTTCAAAAGAGTGCTGATTGCCAACCGGGGGGAAATCGCCTGCCGGGTCGTCCGTGCCTGCCGCAAATTGGGCGTTGAGTCCGTCGCAGTGTATTCCGAGGCGGACCGGGACTCGCTCCACGTGCGCATGGCCAATGTTTCCATTTGCATCGGGCCGCCCGAGTCCGCCCGATCATACCTCCATATTCCGTCGATAATATCGGCGGCGGAAATTTCCGACGTGGACGCGATCCACCCGGGCTACGGCTTTCTTTCGGAAAACGGCCATTTCGCCGATATTTGCCGCAGTCTGGATATTGCCTTCATCGGACCCTCCAGCCAGGCGATGGCGAAAATGTCCGACAAGGCGGGCGCGCGGGCGCTGGCGCAATCGGTCGGCGTACCCACCCTGCCGGGATCGGAAGGCGTGATCGAGGACGACGAGTCCGGGCTTAAAGTGGCCAGGCAAATCGGCTATCCGGTTATCGTCAAGGCGTCGGCCGGCGGCGGCGGACGCGGCATCCGCGTCGCCCATAATGACGCGGCGCTCCGCATCGGCATGTCGTCCGCTCGCGCCGAGGCGGAAGCGGCGTTCGGCGACGGCTCGCTGTATATCGAAAAATTCCTGACCCAGCCCCGCCATGTCGAGGTGCAGGTCTTGTGCGACGAACACGGCAACGTGATCCACTTGGGCGAGCGCGATTGTACGACCCAGCGCCGGCATCAAAAACTGATTGAGGAATCGCCGTCTCCGGTGGTGGACAAAAACATCCGCCGCGCCATGGGCGAGGCTGCGGTCAAATTGTGCAACGCGGCGGGTTATACCAACGCGGGTACGATCGAATTTCTGTTCGAAAAAGGCAAATTCTATTTCATGGAAATGAACACCCGCATTCAAGTCGAGCACCCGGTGACGGAAATGGTGACCGGCATCGATTTAATCGAGGAACAACTGCGGGTCGCGGCCGGGGAAGAACTCCGCTGGCGGCAGAAAGACATCAAGAGCGCCGGCCACGCGATGGAGTTTCGCATCAACGCGGAAGACCCCGATGCGAAATTCGCGCCGCGTCCGGGCCGTGTTTCCCTGTTCGTCGCGCCGGAGGATCAGGGGGTGCGCACCGACTCGTTCATTTATTCCGGCTATAATGTGACGCCGTATTACGATTCGATGATTGCCAAACTGATTGTCCACGCGGAAAACCGCGCCGCCTGTATTGAGAAATCGAAACGGGCGCTTCGCGAATTCCTGCTCGAAGGCGTCAAGACGACAATCCCGTTCCATATGGCGATGCTGGAAAACTCCGCTTTTGTGAACGCCGATTTCGACATCAATTTCGTCGACAAGCTGTACAGTTGAGCATTGCCCCAAATCCCGGGTGAGGCCGGGTTCAGATAGACGACGACGTATTTTCGGAGGAGAACAATGCGCAAGCTCGTGGATTACGCCAATGTGACGATGACGGTTTTGACCGGCGCGTATCTTGTTTTATTGACGCTGTTCCAGACAACGGGCCTCAAGTTCGTGCCCGAAGGTTTGGTCTCCTCGGGAACGATGACGACGATTTTCATCTTTATTGTCGGCGTGCTTCTGGTGGGGCTGAACATCAACGTACTGGTCAAGGAGTGGAAGGCCGGAGGACTGCGGCGCAACCTTCGCGTCACGACGGACCAGGGAATGAGCGAATTATCGGTCAACGCGCTCGAAATGCTTCTCCTGCGCGACCTCAAGGCCGAGTCCGATGTTATCGATCCGATCGTGGCCCTAACCCCGCGCGGCGAAGGCAAGCCGATGCTGTGCGAAGTCGAACTCAAACTAAGGCGCCAGGACGACGTTATCAAGCGGGTCGACGTCCTGAAACGCCGCATCCGCGACGATATCGACCGGTTGATTCCGGGCGGGCTGACCGTGGAGGTGCTGGTCGAGGTCAGGGATTTCGTCAGCGCATCCATTCGCGGCGACAAGCGGTCGGAAGCGGGACCAGCCGAATTCAACGGTCCGGTCTATGCCGATGGCGGCGGTTCCGAAGGCGTGTGATTTCCGCCTGCGTCGCCGGGCGAATGGAATATTTTGCGTGGCGTGCGTGCATGTGTGTTTTCCGGGGACGGCGCAAGCCGT